>JAEYZO010000273.1 GCA_023428035.1 Pseudomonadota bacterium
GCGCGCGCCCGTCGAAGGCCGACGTCGCGAGCGCCCTCGCCGCCGCGCCCTCTCGCTCGCGCCGCTCCGCGTCCCCCGCGTACGCGAGCATCGCCGCGGTCAGCGCGGGTACGTCGTGGGAGCGCAACAGCGCGCCGGTCTCGCCGTCGCGCACCATCTCGGCCACCCCTCCCACGTCGAACGCGATCACGGGGAGGCCGTAGGCCATGCCCTCGATGACGGTGCGCGGCAGCGGGTCCGGGTAGACCGAGGGCAGCACCACGACGTCGAAGTCCTCCAGCGCGGGCCGCACGTCGTCGGCGAAGCCCGGGAAGTGGAACCGACCCTCTAGACCGAGCTCGCGGGCCAGGGAACGACACTCGCCGAGGTGATCCCCCGGGATGTCCGCCGGGGTGTCGCCGATCACCACGGCGTGCACGCGCGACGCGATCTCCGCGGGGGCGGCGTCGATGAGCGCCCGCGTGGCGCGGATCATCTCGGGGTAGCCCTTGCGTGGGAGCACCCGGCCCATGCTCCCGAACACGATCGCGTCGTGGGGCACCAGCGCGCCGCGGAGGTTCCCCGCGACGGCCCCCTTGCGGTAGCGCTCGGTGTCGAGCGCGTTGTGCACCACCGCGACCTTCTCGCGCGCGTGAGGGAACAGGCTCGCTGACGCCTGCGAGACGCACACGATGCGCGACACCGCGCGGGAGCCCGACAGGGCCCTATGGAGCGCGCGCACCGCGGGCGGGATCGAGGTGTACCGAACGTGCCACAGCGCGGGCACCCCCGAGGCGAGGGCCGTGAGCCCACCCACGAAATCCGCGGTCGTGCCGTTGCAGTAGATGAGGTCGACGCCGCGGTCGCGCAGCAGCCGCGGGAGCGTCGCCAGGAGTCGCGCGAAGCGGGCGGAGTTCACGCCGAGGCGCGCCGCGCGCAGGGGGAGGGGGGCGTCGAGGTCGTCGCGCTCGACGGGGCGACGGAGGGGCTGCACGGGGTTCTCGACGAGGTCGCCGTCGATGATGATCTCCTCGGTGCAGCCCGACGCGCGGAGCAGCGACGCGATCACGTCCTCGCGCGGGAGCAGCACCAGCCGACGCACCTCGGCGGGGTCGAGGAAGCTCAGGATCGCGTGGAGGCTCCTCCCCGGCCCGCCGTTGCGCGCGGTGTCGTTGAGGAAGAGCACCGTGACGGGTCGGCTCACGCGTCGCTCAGGTGCGCTCGAGGAGCCAGTTGTAATAGACGGGTACGCCCACGCCTCGAACCAGCGGGAGCTTCAGCGAGGCTCGCTCGCGCACCGCGAAGCCGTGCGCCGCGAAGCGGTCGGCCACCTGCCGCGGCGTGGTGACGTGGTGGTGGTCGATCCCGCGGAACCCGATCGCGAGGAAGCCCGCCTCCATCATCCGGTTCACCGCGGGCATCCCCAGCAGGAAGAACCCGCCGGGGCGAAGCACCCGCCGCACCTCGGAGAGCGCGAGCTCGTAGCGGTGCAGGTGCTCGAAGGTCGAGAACGACACCACCAGGTCGAAGCGCGCGTCGGGGTAGGGGAGCTCGTACACGCTCCCCGCGCGAAGCTCGGCTTTGACAGAGAACTCCGAGAGCGCGGCGGTGGCCGTCGCCGGGTCGGCGTCGAGGTCGATGCCGTGGAGTTCCTGCACCGAGGCCGAGAGCGCGGCGAGCACGGCGCCGGCGCCGTAGCCGACCTCGAGGCCGCGGGCGAAGCGGCGGCCCCGGAGCATCCGGAGGCCGAGGTTGATCCTCTCGCGGAACAGCGGCCCGGTGATGGGCCGGCGGTAGTACGCGATCGGGTCGGTCGGGCCGTTCTTGGGAAAGCGCGAGACCAGCTCGGGGGTGATCTCAGCGGAGTGCGCTTGCGTTGCCATGGGGTGGGGTCAGTCCTCGACGCGGTCGACGATGATCTCGGCGAAGATGCCGAGCGCGTCGTCGCCGACGCGGTGCCTGCGGTCGAGCTCGACGAGCCTGCGGGAGACGAAGTCGGGCACGCGGGTGTTGAGCTTGAGCCCGCCGCTGAAGAGGTAGAGCCATTTGTGAAAGGGCTCGCGCCGCGTCACTCGCAGCAGGGGGAAGTCCTTCGCGAAGCGCGCGTCGGAGTCGCGGAACACGCTGGTGGGCAGGCGCGAGTTGGCGCCCTCCATGCGCCCCGCGCCGCGCACGCTCCAGTCGTCAGCGTCGGGCACCCAGGGCTCATGGTGGATCGCGCGGTAGAACCACTGCCCCACGGGGGTGAACCACGGCTCGACGAGCGCGACGCGCCCGCCCGGCCTCAGCACAGACTGCGCGCCCCGGAGGAAGCCCGCCGCGTCGGGGAGGTGATGGAACACGTTGAACGCGACGATGGCGTCGAGGCTCGCGGGCTCGAAGTGCCGATCGATGTTGCAGGCGTCGACGACCCGGTCGACCCGGTCGACGGGCACGCACTCCGAGGTGATCACCCGGGGCATCACCTCGCGGAGGAACCCCCCGCCGGAGCCGAGCTCGAGCACGCGGGGGTAGCGGTCGGCGGGCACGGCCTCGGAGAGGCGGCGGTAGATGTCGTCATAGATCGCGAGGAGCAGCGGGTTGGCCCGGATGCGCCCCGCGGCGTCGGCGATCTCGCTCTCGGCGTCGGGCATGGCGGCGGCGTGTTACCACGGACGGCGCCGCGGATCAGCGGCGCGGTCGACGCTTGGGGGC
>JAEYZO010000357.1 GCA_023428035.1 Pseudomonadota bacterium
GCGGCGACGCGAGGCAACGCGAAGAACGCGGGCGGTGCGCGGAGCGGAGCGCGCGAGGATCACAGCGTGGGCGAGAGCGCAACGCCGCCGCGGGGACCTTCGGGATGGGGATGTCGCAGCGCGTACGCGTCGTCGACAGCGAGGGCTACGTCACGCTCCACTCCAACCGCTACTCGGTGGACCTGCGTCTGGCGACCCTCGGGCACCAGGTGCACGTGCACGAGGGGGCCGAGCGCGTGCGCGTCTTCCGCGGACGCGTGCTGGTCGCCGAGCACGCGCGCGTCGAGGACGGTCTCGCGCGCCGCGTCACCGCCGTCGAGCACCGTGGCGGGGCACCGAGGCGGCACACGCGTCGCGACCCCGAGCCCAGCGAGCACGAGCGCCTGATGCGCGCCTCGTCGACGGTGATCGCGGCGTGGATCGACCACGCGCGCCCCCGCGTGGCGCTCACCGAGCGCACGCTGCGCACGCTGCACCGGCTGTGGCGCGACTACCCGCGCGAGGCGCTGGAGCCCGCGCTCGCGCGCGCCCAGGAGCACGGCCTGTACGACCTCGGACGCATCGAGACGATGGTCCTCAGGGAGCTGCGCGGCAGCTACTTCCGCGTGGCGATCGACGACGACGACCCCGGAGGTGACGATGGCGAAACATGACGACGAGCTCGAACAGCTGCTGACCACGCTCAAGCTGAAACGGATCGGTGCGATCCTCAGCCGCGAGCTCGCGGCGGCGGAGAAGACCCACCCGAGCTACCGCGACTTCCTCGTGCGGCTGTTGCGCGAGGAGGTCGCGGCGACGCGTGAGGCGCGCACTGCGTCGCGCATCCGACGCGCGAAGCTGCCCGAGGCGTGGACGCTGGAGACCTTCCCCTTCGACAAGCAGCCCTCGGTGCCGGCGGCGACGATGCGGCAGCTCGGCGAGCTGGACTTCCTCGCGCAGAAGCGGAACGTGGTCTTCATCGGACCGACGGGCGTGGGCAAGACGGGCCTGGCGACGGCCATCACGCTCAACGCGCTGCGCAGCGGCTACCGCTGCCGCTTCGTCAAGGCGCAGGACCTCTTCGACGAGCTGCTCGCGAGCGTGGCCGACCGCTCGTCGCGTCGGGTGCTCGACCACCTCGCGCGGATGGACCTGCTTCTCATTGACGAAATGGGCTATTTGAACCTGCGTCCCGAGCAGACCAACCTCTTCTTCAAGCTCATGGAGGAGCGGTACAACCGCCGGTCGACGATCCTGACGACGAACCTCGACTACGACGCCTGGTACGACTTCCTGGGGCGCAAGGAGATGGTAGGCGCGCTGCTCGACCGCCTGCGCCACCGCTGCACCACCATCCGCATCGAGGGCACCTCGCTCCGCCAGCCGGAGTGACCGCTCGCCTCCGCCGCCTCGTCGCGGCAGCCCCCACGAACCACGACATCTGACCTCGATCGACGGAGAGGGCGTCGCCGTCGCCGTCACCACGCATGGCGTCGCGAGGCCACGACGGGCGCCGAGTACCGCCGCGAGATCACGTCACGAGTCGCGAACGCGATCTCGGGGGTGGGTCCATTCTCGCGAGCACAACCGGGTCCATTCTGGTGAGCGCCGACAGGCTGCCGACGGAGCCTTCTGCGCGGGAGGCGGCGCGGTGATCTTCCGCCCCTTCTACGCCTTCGAGACCGGTTGCGCGGCGTACGTCCTCGGCTGCGGCGGGCTGGGCCTGTGCGCGGTCGTCGACCCGCTCGAGCGCGACGTGGACGCGTACGCGGAGTTCGCGTCCTCCAAGGGCATGCGGATCACGCACGTCATCGACACGCACGTGCACGCGGACCACCGCTCAGGGGGCCGCGCGCTCGCGGCGAAGGTGGGAGCCGCCTACTGCCTCCACGAGTCGGCGGAGGTCGCGTTCCCCTTCGAGGCGCTCCGCGACGACGACGAGATCGAGCTCGGCAACGTGCGGGTGAGGGTGCTGCACACCCCGGGGCACACGCCCGAGAGCGTCTGCCTCGTCGTGACCGACCTGCGCCGCGGCGCCGACCCCTGGTTCGCGCTGACCGGCGACACGCTCTTCGTGGGCGCCGTGGGCCGCCCCGACCTGCCGGGCCACGTGCGCGAGAGCGCCGGCCAGCTCTACGACAGCGTCCACGCGAAGCTCCTGGCGCTCCCAGACGAGGTCGAGGTCTACCCGGCGCACTTCGCGGGCTCCGCGTGCGGCGCCGGCATGAGCGGCAAACCGTCGAGCACCATCGCCTTCGAGCGGCGCTGGAACCCCCTCCTCGCGCAGACGCGCGAGGCGTTCGTCGACTCGCTCACCGACGTCCCACCCAAGCCCGCGGAGATGGAGCGATTCCTGCGCGAGAACCGCGGCGAGGTCGAGGCGCCTCGGTGAGCGCGGCGCGCCTCGGGATGCGCGAGAACCTCGGGCAGTTCTCGCTGCTCGTCGTGGTGAACGCCTTCGTCGGCGCGATGGTGGGCATGGAGCGCACGATCCTGCCGCCCATCGCCGAGCGGGACTTTCACCTCGCCGCGAAGACCGCGGTGCTCTCGTTCATCGTCGTCTTCGGCGTCACCAAGGCCCTCACGAACTACCTCGCCGGGCGCCTCTCCGACCGCTTCGGGCGCAAGCACGTCCTGGTGGGCGGCTGGCTCGTCGCCGCCCCCGTGCCCTTCCTGCTGATGTGGGCGCCGAGTTGGGCGTGGGTGCTCGCGGCGAACGCGCTCCTCGGGGTGAGCCAGGGCCTCACGTGGTCGACCACGGTCATCATGAAGATCGACCTCGCGGGGCCCGAGAGGCGCGGGCTCGCGATGGGTCTGAACGAGTTCGCGGGCTACTTCGCGGTCGCCGGCAGCGCGCTCGCCACGGGCTTCGTTGCGGCGCGTTACGGGCTCCGCCCCGAGCCCTTCTACCTCGGCGTCGCGTACGTCGTGCTCGGCCTCCTGCTCTCGACGCTCGCGGTGCGGGAGACCCGACACCACGTCGCCACCGAGGCGAGGCTCCACGGGGAGCTCCCCGCCGAGGGCCTGCCGACGCAGCGCGAGGTGTTCTGGCGCACGACCCTCACCGACCGCGACCTGTCGAGCGTGAGCCAGGCGGGCCTGGTCAATAACCTGAACGACGGCATGGCGTGGGGCCTCTTCCCCCTGGTCTTCGCGGGCGCCGGGATGAACCTCGGGCAGGTCGGCGCGCTCGCGGCGATCTACCCGGCGACCTGGGGGGTGTCTCAGCTCTTCACGGGCGCATGGTCCGACCGCGTCGGCCGCAAATGGCTCATCGCGTGCGGGATGTGGGTGCAGGCCGTGGGCATCGGCGTCGTGGCGCTCGCTTCGGGCTTCGCCGGCTTCGCGGTCGGCGCCGTGCTCCTCGGGGTGGGCACGGCGATGGTCTACCCGACGCTGCTCGCGGCGATCGGAGACGTCGCGCACCCCGCGTGGCGAGCGTCGTCGGTGGGCGTGTACCGCCTCTGGCGCGACTTGGGGTACGCCGTCGGTGCGCTGCTCGCGGGCCTCACCGCCGACGCGCTCGGCCTCTCGGCGGCGATGTGGATCGTCGCCGCGCTCACCCTCGCGTCGGGCGCGGTGGTCGCGGTCCGTATGCGCGAGACGCTGCGGCAGGATCCGGCTCCACCTTCGGCTTCAATCAGCCTGAAAAGACCCGTACGTCAGAAGTAGTCACCCCTCCATCCGTAGAGACGTCCATCCGTCAGGATGTAACGACGTCCATAATGTATCACCCGATGGGAGCAGGCGGTGACGCTGGGTCGCAACGCCGTTGTTGCTGTCCGTTGCAGGCGCCCTCGTGCCACTACCTGAGCGGGATCTGCTCCCCCTGTAAAGCTCTCTATGAAGCTCCAAGCATTGCCCTACGCCGAGTTCATGCCAGGCTCCACCCGAACCCCTGCAAGCCCCTGCGAGCCCCTGCGTCGGATGGCCACCGTCCGAGGCCACCATCTGAGGCCACGTCTGATGACAACGTCGCCGCTCCCTCCTGCTCCCAAGCCACCTCGCCGAAAGCGACCCCCGCCTGGTCAGCCCGTGGAGGTCCTCGTGTGGCGCTGTGTTCCGAGCAAGAGCCGCGGGGAGCCACGCACCCTCGTCGACAACGTCGTGCCGTACGCCCTGAAGGAGCTCGAGGCTCGCTGGCCTCACGGTCCAGGCCGTTTTCGCATGGAATTCCGCGACGCCAAGCGCATCGTCGCCAGGGTCCAGTACATCGAGGTCGCGCCTGCCCACGAAGGCGGTGGTCTCCGCTACACCAAGGGACGCCGAGCTGGGCCGAGGATCGTGCCGCCTCCACGCCAGCCCTACGCCCCCGCGCCGCGGGACCTCCTCGGGCG
>JAEYZO010000392.1 GCA_023428035.1 Pseudomonadota bacterium
CGTCGACGCCGACCACCGCCGCGCCCTCATCGACCTTGGCGCTCGCTGGGCCGCGGTGCTCCTCGTGGGCCGCGACCGGAGGATGCTCGTGCTCTCGCAGCAGTCCGACCCCGTGGTGTTGCTCGAAGCCCGGGGGGCCTTCCCCGACGGCCCCCCCGCGCCCGAGGGCCCCTGGGCCGATCGCGCCCGCCACGTCGACCTCGACGCCGTGCCCCTCGGGGCCGCGAGCGCGCACGTCTTCGCCCTCGCCGCCGGGGCCTCCCTCGACCCCCTGCTCCGTCACCTCGCCCGAACCCTGGAGCCCGACGCGCCCTTCATCCACCAGCAGCTCTCGGGCGGCGAGCGCCTCTGCGTCGACGCCGAGGGCGTCACCCTCGGGGACCGGGTGCCCTTGCGCGGCGCGCTCCACGCGGCGCCCTACGTGATCCGCGCCGACGGGCAGAGCCTCGCCGCGCTGGGCCTCGCCAGCGCCGAGGGCGAGGGGGCCCTCTTGCTGGTGGCCTGCGACGAGGTCGCCCCCGCGCCAGGCTCGGTCGCCACCGAGTCGAGCGCCGAGGCCATGCTCCCCGCGTCGAGCTTCGCCCTGCTCAAGGCAGTGGCCGACGCGACGCCCGCCCCCACGGGAGCCGCGCGCCGTTGAACCCGCCGAGCCCTGGGATACAGTCCGCGCCGCCCATGGAGACCCACGACGTCGCGTGGCACTCGCTGCCGGCCTCAGAGGTCGCCGCGAGGCTCGACACTGACCCCGCGCAGGGGCTCTCGAACGACGAGGCCCGCGCGCGGCGCGAGAAGCACGGCCCCAACGCGCTGCCCCCGCCCGCGCGGCCGTCGGTGCTGAAGCAGATCCTGGCGCAGTTCCTCAATCCGCTGGTGGGCACGCTGCTGGTGGCCGCGGGCATCGCGGTGGCCGTGGCGATCAAGGGCCACGAGGGAGGCAGCGGCCTCGCGCGCTTCGGCGACGCCATCGCCATCCTCACCATCGTGCTGGTGAACGCCTTCATCGGCTTCTACCAGGAGCGCAAGGCTGAGAAGGCCCTCGACGCGTTGATGAAGCTCGGCGCCGCGCGGTGCCGGGTGAGACGTCACGGCGAGGCCCACGACGTCGACGCGCGGGTGCTGGTGCCCGGTGACGTGGTGCTGTTGGAGGCCGGCGACCGCGTGCCGGCGGACCTTCGCCTGGTCACCACCACGGAGCTCCAGACCGTCGAGGGCGAGCTCACCGGCGAGAGCGCCCCGGTCGAGAAGGACGCGGCGCGCGCCCTTGAGGCCGCCACGGCCATCGCCGACCGGGCGACCATGGCCTTCAGCGGCACCACCGCGGTGCACGGCGACGCGGTGGGGGTGGTGGTGGCCACGGGGCAGAAGACCCAGGTCGGCCGGGTGGGAAAGCTCCTCGCCGAGGTGCAGAAGCAGAAATCGCCCCTCGAGGAGCGGCTCGACCGCTTCGGCACGCAGATCCTCTGGGTGACCCTGGGGCTGAGCGCGGCGCTCTTCGCGCTGGGCGCCCTCCGCGGCGAGGTCGCGTGGCACGTGCTGCTGCTCACGGCGGTGAGCCTCGCGGTGGCGGTGATCCCCGAGGGCCTGCCCGCGATCACCTCCATCACCCTCGCGCTCGGGATGCAGCGCATGGCGCACCGCGGGAGCGTGGTGCGCAAGCTCGCGGCGGTGGAGACCCTCGGCTGCGCGACGGTGATCTGCACCGACAAGACGGGCACGCTCACGCGCAACGAGATGACCGTGCGGCTGGTGGCGGTGCACGGCCACGAGGTCGAGGTCACGGGGCAGGGCTTCGGCGGCGAGGGCGAGCTCCGCGAGGGGGGCGAGCGGCTCGCCGAGGTGCCCGAGTCGCTGCGGCGGCTGGTGGCCGCGGGGGCGCTCGCGAACACGGCGGCGGTGAAGAAGGCCGAGGGCGAAGACGGCCCCAAGGCCACGGGCGACCCCACCGAGGTCGCGCTGGTGGCGCTGTCCGAGAAGGCGCAGCTCCCGCGGCGCACGCTGATGGAGCGCTGCGAGCACGCGCTGACGATCCCCTTCAACAGCGAGCGCAAGCGGATGACCGTGGTGATGCGCTACCGGGGCGGGGGTGAGACCCGCCTCGCGGCGCAGGTGAAGGGCGCGGTCGACGTGCTGCTGCCGCGCTGCGAGCGGGTGCGCACCGACGACGGGGTGGTGGAGCTCGACGACGAGGGGAGGAGGCGCCTCGCGGAGCAGGCGGAGCGGTACTCGTCGCGGGCGCTGCGGGTGCTGGCGATGGCCGAGCGCGAGGGCGGCGAGGAGCTGCTCGACCGCGAGGTGGCGGAGTCGGGGCTGACCTTCCTCGGGATGGTGGGGATCATCGACCCGCCGCGCCCGGAGGTGAAGGAGGCCGTGGCCGCGGCGAAGTCCGCGGGCATCAAGGTGGTGATGATCACGGGCGACCACCCGGTGACGGCGAGGGCCATCGCCGAGGAGCTGGGCCTCTGGGGCGAGGGCGACCGCGCGCTCACGGGCGACGACCTCCGGGCGATGAGCGACGACGCGCTGGCCGAGGCGCTGCCCTCGGTGCGGGTGTTCGCGCGGGTCGACCCCGAGCACAAGCTGCGCATCGTGCAGCTCTTTCAGGAGCGGCGGAACGAGGTCGTCGCGATGACCGGCGACGGGGTGAACGACGCGCCGGCGATCAAGCAGGCGGCGATCGGCGTCGCGATGGGCAAGGGCGGCACCGACGTGGCGCGCGAGGCCGCTGACATGGTGCTGCAGGACGACAACTTCGCGACCATCGTCGAGGCGGTGCGCGAGGGCCGGGCGATCTACCGGAACATCCAGAAGTCGATCTTCTTCCTGCTGAGCTCCAACGCGGGGCTGTGCATGGCGGTGTTCGCGGCGGGCTTCTTCCCGCGGGGAGAGGTCCCGCCGCTGACGGCGCTGCAGCTCTTGTGGATCAACCTGGTGACCAACGGACTGCCCGCGCTGGCGCTCGGGGTCGACCCCCCGGAGTCGGGGCAGATGCGCGAGCCCCCGAGGCACCCCGACGCGCCGATCCTGGGCCGTGAAGACTGGATGGGCCTGCTGGGGGTGGGCGCGCTGATGGCCTCGAGCGCGATGCTGATCTACTGGCTGCCGCTGTGGCCCGGGCTCCCCGAGGCCGAGGTGCGGTCGTCGAAGCTGACGATGGTGTTCACGCTGCTGGCCTTCGCGCCGCTGGCGCACGCCTTCAACTGCCGCTCGCGCACGGCGTCGATCTTCAAGCTCGGGTTCCTGTCGAACAAGCTGCTGGTGGGGGCGGTGATGGTGTCGGCGACGATCCACATGGTGTCGCTGGTGGTGCCCGCCCTCCAGCCAGTGTTCCGCACGAACCACGTGTGGGACTGGCGCGAGGCCGCGGTGGTGCTGGGCCTCGCGCTGGTGCCGATCCCCGTGGCCGAGTTCTTCAAGGCCGTGGGCTGGCCCGTGGCCCGGGGGGGCGCAAGGAGCTTGCGGCCCGAGCGACGTCCGTCGTAGCTCCGACGGCACGATGCGCCGCCTACTCGTCGCGTGCTGCGCGCTCGCGCTCGGGTGCACCGAGACGACGGTGCGCTGCCGCGAGGGCTACGCCCCCGCGGGCGGAGAGGGAGACGCGCTGCGCTGCGCCCTCGCCGACGCGGCGGTAGACGCCACGGCGGACGTCACGGCGGACATCGCGGGGGGCGACGCGACGGAGGCGGGCGTCGACGCGGGGCAGCTCGACGCGTGCCTCGCGGGCGCGGAGGACCTCCCGGGCGACGGCCTCGACCCGAACTGCGACGGCGTCGACGGCGTGCTCTCCCGCACGGTCTTCGTCTCCCCCGCGGGGGACGACATGGCCGACGGGCTCTCCCCCGAGCGGCCGGTGCGCACGCTCGGGCGGGGCCTCTCGGTCGCGGTGAGCGCGGGGCGCGACAGCGTCCTGGTGGCGGTGGGGGACTACCCCGCGGAGGCGCGGGCGGTGAGCGACGGCGGGCCGGAGCTTCCGTTCTACGAGCTGCCCGACGGGGTCTCGATCTCGGGGCGCTACGAGGGGGGGTGGCTGCGCCGCGC
>JAEYZO010000498.1 GCA_023428035.1 Pseudomonadota bacterium
GGGTGATCCAGCGCGAGCTCGCGGCCCGGGCGGTCGGCCTCCGCGGCCGGGCGACCCGAGGGTGCGGCCCACCATGAGCCGCCCGAGCATGCCGCGCCCGCAGACCGAGATGTCGGCGCACAAGAAGGTCGTGAAGATCGAGGCGCAGGTCTCGCTTCAGGAGCTCGCGCGGCGGATGAGCCTCAAGGCCACCGACGTGCTGCTCAAGCTCATCCAGATGGGCGACAAGGGCAAGAACATCAACTCGACCCTCGACTCCGACACCGCGAAGCTGCTCGCGGGGGAGTTCGGGTACCAGGTCGAGGACGTCGCGCTCAACGTCGAGGACCTCATCAAGACGGCGCTGCCGACCTTCACCGAGACCGCGCCGGTGCCGCGCGCGCCGGTGGTGACGGTGATGGGCCACGTCGACCACGGCAAGACGACGCTCCTCGACTCGATCCTCGGGATGCGCGTGGCCGAGGGCGAGGCCGGCGGCATCACCCAGGAGGTGCGCGCGTACCGGGTGAACACGCCGAAGGGCATGGTGGTGTTCTTCGACACCCCGGGCCACGAGGCCTTCACCTCGCTGCGTATGCGCGGGGCGAAGCTCACCGACGTGGCGGTGCTGGTGGTCGCGGCGGACGACGGCGTGATGCCGACGACGGTCGAGGCCATCTCGCACGCCAAGGCTGCGAACGTGCCCATCGTGGTGGCCCTCAACAAGATGGACCGCCCCGACGCGAACCCCGACAAGGTGCTCCAGCAGCTCATGCAGCACGACGTGGTGCCCGAGGAGTTCGGCGGCGACACGCTGGTGGTGAAGGTCAGCGCGAAGACCGGCGCGGGCGTCGAGGACCTCCTCGAGACCCTGGCCCTTCAGACCGAGCTCCTCGAGCTCAAGGCCGACCCGAAGCGGCCGGCGGTGGGCACGGTCTTCGAAGCCAAGCTCGACAAGGGCCGCGGCGCCGTCGCCCGGGTGCTCGTCGAGGAGGGTCAGCTCCGCAGCGGTGACACGGTGATCGTGGGGAGCACCTACGGCCGCATCCGCGCGATGTTCGACGACCGCGGCAAGCCCCTCGACAAGGCCGGGCCCACCACGCCGGTGGAGATCCTGGGCTTGAACGAGGTGCCCTCCGCGGGCGACAAGCTCTACGTCGCGGCGGACCAGCGCAAGGCCCAGGAGGTCGCCGAGCAGCTCAAGGCCCAGACGGTCAAGAGCGGCCCCGCGATCCCGACCGAGAGCATCAGGGACAAGCTCGACCGCACCCTCGCGGGCATCGAGCTCGCCGCCGAGGTGCGGGTGGTCATCAAGGCCGACGCGCAGGGCGCGGTGGAGGGCCTGCGCCAGGCGCTCAACGCGCTGAGCACCGAAAAGGTGAAGGTGCTGGTGCTCCACGGCGCCGTGGGCGCGATCACCGAGACCGACGTGCAGCTCGCGAGCGCGGCGCAGCGCGAGGGCGCCAAGGCGGTGGTGATCGGGTTCAACGTCCGACCCGCGGGCAAGGCCGCGGCGGTGTCGGAGTCGGAGAAGGTCGAGATCCGGTACTACAACGTGATCTACGAGGCCGTCGACGACGTGAAGGCCCTGATGCTCGGCCAGCTCAAGCCCACCTTCAAGGAGAAGGAGGTCGGCAAGGCCGAGGTGCGGCAGGTCTTCAACATCACCAAGGTCGGCATCGTGGCCGGCTGCATGGTGACCAACGGGTCGATCAAGCGCGGGTCGCAGTGCCGGCTCGTGCGCGACGGGAGCGTGAAGTGGGAGGGCAAGGTCGCCTCCGTGCGCCGCGTGAAGGAGGACGTGCGCGAGGTCGCCTCGGGCTTCGAGTGCGGCATCTCGCTCGAGAACTCCCCCGACGTGAAGGCTGGTGACGTGATCGAGACCTTCGAGCTCGAAGAGGTCGCGGCGGTCTTGTGATGGAGGTCTCGGGCTCCACCCGCTACCAGCTCCTCGACGAGGACGGCGACGAGCTGCCCGGCACCTGGGAGTTCTCCTGGGAGGGCCGAGACCCCTTCGAGGCCGTGATCGCCGCGGTCACCGAGGTGTCGGGCCGCCCCTGGCGCTGGTCGGCGCGGGGGGCGAGCTCCGGGCGCTTCTCGCCCGACCGCTGCAAGGCCATGGCGATCCGCGTCGGCAAGGCTCTCCGCAAAGAGAGCCGCGCCGGCGCGGCGGCGGTGATCGCGCGGGTGGTGCAGGAGGAGTTCGACCTGCGCCCCCGGAGGAAGGTCGACCCCGCGGCGGTGCTCGACGCGATGGGCCGAGAGGCTCCGAGCGCGGGGGAGCTGGTCTCTCAGCCCGAGCTCAACGCCGCGGTGATGCTGGTGCGCCTGCGCGAGGCCCTCAAGGCCGCGGTGGAGTGCGACGGCGCGCTGCGCGTCTCCTGGCGCGCGGACTGACCCGCCGTGTTCGTCGGCCTCCTCCGGATGCGCCTGCACATCCCCCACGCCCACTCCCTGAAGGAGCGACGGATGGTCGCCCGCCGCGCGATCGACCGCGTGCGGGCGCGCTACCCCGTGGCCATCGCCGAGGTGGGCGACACCGAGCGCTGGCAGGTGCTCACCCTCGGCGCGGCGGCCGTGTCGGGCAGCGCGGCGCACGCCCGCGAGGTGATCGACAAGGTCGCGGGCGCCATCACCTCGGCCTCGGCGGGCGTCGCGGTGGTGCTCGACCGCGAGGTGACGGTGGAGTCTCGGGGAGAGCTCGACCCCCTCGGAGAGGCCGAGCCCCTCGGCCCTGGAGCGACGGATGGTGACGAAGAAGACCGATGACCACCGGCGCCCGGCGCGGGTGGCGGCGCGCATCCAGCGCGAGCTCTCGGGCGTGCTCGGGCGCGAGCTCGACGACCCGCGGGTGCGCGGCGTGGTGCTCTCGTCGGTGCAGGTGACCGACGACCTGTCGCTCGCGCGCGTGCGCTTCGTGCTGCTCGGTGAAGACGACGCGGTGCGGCTGAAGCAGGCCGCGCGGAGGCTGAAGGCCCTCACCCCCGCCCTGCGCGCGAAGCTCGCGCCGAGGCTCGGGATGCGCCGCGTGCCCGACCTGGAGTTCGCCTTCGACTCCGACCGCGGCGAGGCCGACCGGGTCGAGGCGCTCCTGCGCGAGGTCGGCGAGGAGCTGCGCGCGCCGCGACCGGCGGAGCCCGACGGTGACGACGGTGACGACGGCGACGACGGAGCGTGAGCCCGAGGGGATCGTCCTCGTCGACAAGCCGCGGGGCCTGACCTCTCACGACGTGGTGGCGCTGGCGCGCAGGGCCCTCGGCACGAGGGCTGTGGGTCACGCGGGCACCCTCGACCCCATGGCGACGGGCCTGCTCGTGGTGCTGGTGGGGCGCGCGACGAAGCTCTCGCAGTGGCTCACCGCCGACGACAAGCGCTACCTCGCCACGGTGCGCCTCGGAGAGACCACCGCGAGCCTCGACGCCGACGGCGCGGTGACGGCGACCGCCCCAGTGCCCGAGGGCGCGCTCGACGAGGCGGTGATCCGCGCGGCCCTCGCGTCGATGGAGGGCCCGTCGATGCAGGTGCCCCCCGCGGTGAGCGCGATCAAGGTCGGCGGCGTGGCGATGCACGAGCGCGCGCGGCGCGGAGAGGCGGTGACCCTCGACGCGAGGCCCGTGACGATCCACCGCGCGGCGCTGCTGTCGGTGAAGTCCGAGGCGAGGGAGGTGGACCTGGAGCTGCACGCCTCGAAGGGCTTCTACGTGCGCTCCTTCGGGCGCGACCTGGCGGCGGCGCTGGGCACGGTGGGTCACCTCACGGCGCTGCGGAGGGTGGCCTCGGGGGCGATGAGCGTTGACGAGGCCGTCGACGGGGAGCTGCTCCGGCGGGCGAAGGGCGACGAGGCCGCGAGGGGAGCGGTGCGGGCGGCGCTTCGGCCCGTGCGAGAGGCCGCGCGGTGGATGCGATCGGTGACGGTGGACGAGCCCGCCGCGACGGCGCTGGGTCACGGCAAGCGCGTCGCGAGCGAGGGGGAGGACGGGGTGCTGCTGGTGCTCGGGCCCGACGGTGACCCGGTGTGCGTGGCCGAACGGCGGGAGGGGGTGCTGGTCGTGGCGCGCGGGATGCGCTGACGGCTACTCCTCGCAGCAGTCGGGGTTGGGCGCGCGGCGCCAGCGGGCGTAGTGGAGCGCGGGGCGGAGGCGCACGATCACCTCGACCTCGGCGTCGCGCACGGTCATCCCGGCGTGGGTCGAGACGCTCTCGACGAGGGCGCGGGCGATGCTGCGGTCGAGGGGCGCGCCGAGGTGGTTGAGCAGGCGCACGCGGCCGACGCTGCCGCTCGGCAGGAGCACCACGGCGAGGCGCACGTCGGGGGTGTGCAGGGCGCCGCGCTCGTCGACGAGGGAGGGGAGCTCCGCCCCGAAGGTGGAGCCCAGCCCGTCGAAGTGGTCTTCGAGGCTCCGCCGCAGGTGGTCGGGGAGGGCTCCGCCCGAGAGGAAGCGCGCCCCCTCGACGTGGGCCCGCACCGTGGGCCTCGCCCGCGTGGGCACCGGGCGCCTCGGGAAACACCGGTAGTCCCCGCGGTCATAGAAGGGGTTGCCGGGGACGCAGGTCACGTCCTGCGAGAGGGCGGGGGCGGCCATCGAGACCACCGCCGCCGCCCAGACGAACACGCTCGCTCTCATCGCTCACCTCCGACGCGTGGTGCCACGTGGGCCTTGGACGCGCACGACCCCGAGAGGTTCTCCCGAATCACTCGACCTCTGGCCGCGGCCCGTCCGTCGCTGGTGGCTCTCCATGTGGAGTTCGTGAACGCCCGCGCCGCGGGGTGAACGAGGTGAACGCCAGCGCGGCGCCCCCGCGCCGCGGGGTGA
>JAEYZO010000553.1 GCA_023428035.1 Pseudomonadota bacterium
CGATGGCCGCCGGGGTGCTCGGCGCGCAGCGCGAGCGCGACGCCCTCTCGGTGGAGCTCGGCTCGCGGGAGCGCCTCGCGGCGCTGGGCCGGGTGGTCACCGGCGTCGCCCACGAGGTCAGGAACCCCCTCGCGGCGATCAAGCTCAAGGTCGACCTCGCGGCGATGTCGCTGCGCGCGACGGAGCCCGCGGTGGCCGACGACCTCGGCACGGTGAGCGAGGAGGTCTCGCGCCTCGACCGCCTGGTGAACGACCTGCTGGTGATCTCAGGACGTCGCCAGGGCGCGCGCGCGAGCATCGCCCTCGCGGAGCTCGCGCGCTCGCGGGTGGAGCTTCTTGAGCCGAAGCTCGCCCCGCGCGGGCTCACCGCGACGGTGACGGGCGAAGCGACCGTGGAGGGCGACCGCGACGGGCTGGTGCGCGCGCTGGACAACCTCCTGCGGAACGCGGCCGAGGCCTCCCCCGACGGGGCGGAGGTGCGCGTCGAGGTCGGCACCTCGGGTGGCGTCGCGACGCTGCGGGTGTGTGATGAGGGAGAGGGCGTGCCCGAAGACCGGGCGCAGGAGCTCTTCGAGCCCTTCTTCACGACCAAGCCCGAGGGCACAGGTCTCGGGCTCGCGCTGAGCCGCGCGGTGGCGGTGTCGCACGGGGGCGGGCTGCGCTACCTGAGGGAGGGCGGGCGCACGGTGTTCGAGCTTTCGCTCCCCGCGTCGCCGCCCGCGTGAGAGGGTACGCGCGCATGGGAACGGTGCTGGTCGTCGACGACGAGAAGGGCTTGAGGGAGGGCCTCACGCGGGCGCTCCAGGGCGCCGGGCACACGGCCTTCGGCGCGTCGGGGATCGCCGAGGCGAGGGGCATCCTCGAAGAGCGCGCGATCGACTGCGTGCTCCTCGACGTGCGGCTGAAGGACGGCGACGGCATCGAGTTCCTGGAGCAGATGCGCGCGGGGCTGGCGCCCGAGGTGCCGGTGGTGATGGCCACGGCCTTCGGCGACAGCGAGCGCACGATCCGCGCGATGCGCGCCGGGGCCTTCGACTACGCGACCAAGCCCTTCGACCTGCCCGCCCTCCTCGACACCGTCGCCCGCGCGGTGCGCCAGCGGGAGCTCGACCAGGGCGTGACGGCCTCGACCCCCGAGGCCCCGCCCTCCGACGCCGACACCCTCGTGGGCACCAGCCCCGCGATGCTCAACGTGTGGAAGCTCATCGGCCGCGCCGCGGGCTCCGACGCGCCGGTGCTCATCACGGGCGAGACCGGCACCGGCAAGGAGCGGGTCGCGCGGGCCATCCACGCGCACTCGTCGCGCGCCGCGGGGCCCTTCGTCGCCGTGAACCTCGCGGCCCTGCCCGAGACCCTCTTGGAGAGCGAGCTCTTCGGCCACGAGAAGGGGGCCTTCACCGGCGCCGCGCAGCGCAAGCCCGGCCGCCTCGAGCTCGCCGCGGGGGGGACGCTCTTCCTCGACGAGATCGGAGACCTCGACGCGGGGCTCCAGACCCGCCTCCTGCGGGTGCTGCAAGACGGCCGCTGGGAGCGCGTCGGCGGCACCGAGACGCTCACCCTCCGCGCGCGGGTGATGGCCGCGACGCACCGCGCGGTGCGCCCGGGCTCGCCGGGCGCGGCGATCCGCGACGACCTCTACTACCGCCTCGCGGTGATCGAGATGGAGCTGCCCCCCTTGCGTGCGCGCAGGAGCGACATCCCGCTCCTGGTCGCGCACGCGCTCCGCGGCACCCGCGCGCGCGCCGTGTCGGAGGAGGCGATGGAGAAGCTCCAGGGCTACCTCTGGCCGGGGAACGTGCGCGAGCTCCTGCACGTCGTCGCGCGCGCCGCGGTGATGTGCTCGGGCGAGGTGATCGACGCGCACGACCTGCCCGACGCGCTGAGCCGCAGCGTGACCGTGGCCCCCCACGGCTCGCCGGCGAACCCCTACGAGGGGATGACCATGAAGGCAGCGGTGGCGGCGCTGGAGAGGTCGATGATCGTGGCGGCGCTGGCGCAGGCGAAGGGCAACCGCGCCGAGGCCGCGCGCATCCTCGGCATCGCCCGGCCGCAGCTCTACACCAAGATGGACGAGCACGGCCTCGCCTCGCGCAAGGAGTGACCGCCCCGCCCGTGGCATCATCGCCCGAGGAGACCCTAGGCCCTGAGCGCACCGCGGCCGCACCCCGCCTACGTCGTCGGCGCCGTCGTCGGCGCGCTCGCCACCGCGGCCCTGCCCTTCGCGGTCTGGTACGGCGTCTCCCGCTGGGGAGCCCGACGCGTGGCGCTCTGCGTCGCCGCCCTCGCCCTCGCCCGCCTCGCGCTGCGCGTCGCGACCACCTCGCGTGAGCGCTTGAAGTCGGTGCTGCCGGTGCCGCTGACCGTCGCGCTCCTCGGCGCCCTCTCGTGGGCGGTGGGCGACCCGCGCTTCGTGCTCGCGACGCCCGCGCTCATCAACGCCGCGATGCTGGTGGTCTTCGGATCGACCCTGCGCGGCCCTGAGTCGATGGTCGAGCGCTTCGCGCTGCTGGAGGTGCCCGACCTCTCGCCCGCCGAGCGCGCGCACTGCCGCGCTACCACCGCCGCGTGGTGCGCGCTCTTCGTCGTGAACGGCCTCGCGTCGGCGGCGCTCGCGATCCACGGCGACCTGCGCGCGTGGGCGGTCTACACGGGCCCCGTGTCGTACGGGCTCATGGGGGCGCTCTTCACCGTGGAGTTCGTCGTGCGGAGCTACCGCTTTCGACGTCACGGCGACGGCCCTCTGGGGAGGTTGATGGCTCGGGTGTTCCCGCCGCGGGGCGCGCTGCCCGTGGAGTGACGGGGCGCGGGCGTGCTACTCGTGAGGGCCCTTCGCTCGGAGCCCGACGCCGTGAACCGCACCGTGCCGATCGTGTCGCTGCCCAACACGCTGCGCGTCGAAGACGCGGTGGAGGCCGCGTGCGCCGACGACATCGCGTTCATCGAGGAGCGCCTGCGCCGGGGGACCAGCGTGCTCGTCGAGTGCGACAAGGAGCTGTCGCTCTACCTCTACCTCGCCGTGCGCTCGCGGCTGCGCCGCGCGAAGGACGGGCCCAAGCTCGTCGTGGTCGACGGCCGCCCCTCGACGGAGCCCGGGGCGCCTCCCCCGCGGGGCGCGCTCCCGAGGATGCTCGAGCAGCTCACCGAGGCGATCCGCGGGGCGGTCGACCGCACGGTGATCGTGCTCCTGCACCTCGACGTGCTGACCACCACGCACACGGGGCTCACCCTCGAGGCGCGGGAGTCGATCCCGTTGCTCTACGAGAACCCCGAGGCGCTGCTGCTGGGCTTTCGCGACCCGAGCTTCGAGATCCCCAAGGTCATCAAGGGCGTGTTCGGCGCGAAGCGGGAGATCACGGGCATCCCCCGCGAGGCGCTGCCGAAGATCGTGGCGCAGCGTGAGGCGAGCGCGATGCACGCGACGGACTTCGACCCCTTCGGGCTCTACAAGTACGTCTCGGGCCTGAACCCCGTGCGCTGCCGGAGGCTCTTCTCGGAGCTGTCGGCGCGTCGCGAGGCCCCTCCGGGGCGCGACCTGTCGAGCGAGGTCTACCAGGAGATCCGTCGGCAGACCGTGAGCGAGGACATCGAGCTCCCGAGCGTGAGCCTCGAGAGCGACATCGGCGGCTACGACGAGGTGAAGACCCGCCTGCGCGAGGAGCTCATCGACCTCGTGCGCCGCAAGGAGTCGATGGCCTCGGAGGGCGACATCACCGCGCTGGAGGGCCTCTTGCCGCGCGGGGTGATCTTTCACGGGCCTCCGGGCACGGGGAAGACCTACTTCGCGAAGGCCGTGGCGACGGCGCTCAACGCGTCGGTGATCATCGTGTCGGGGCCCGAGCTCAAGTCGAAGTGGGTGGGCGAATCGCTACCCTATGACGAGGAGCTGCTCGCGGTCGTGAACGGCGCGGCGAGGCGCGTCGCGATCGGCGACCTCGTGGAGCAGCACGCCGACGACGACGTGCGCGTGTGGACGGCGACGGACGACGGGCGCGCGGAGCTGGCGTCGGTCACGGGCTTCATCCGTCACGAGGGCCCCGACTACGTCGACGTGCTTGTGACCGAGACGGGCCGCGAGGTGCGGGTCACCGGCGGGCACAGCCTCTTCGTACAGCGCGACGGCGAGCTCGCCGACGTGATCGCGGACGACGTGGTGGTGGGCGAGACGCGCGTCGCGGTTCCTCTCCGACTGCGCGCGCCGGAGTCGGTGTGGGAGCTCGACCTCGCGGCGGCGCTCGCGGGACGGAGCGACGTGCGCGTCGAGTGCTACGACCGCGCGCTAGAGGAGGGCGTGCGTCGCGTCGGTGAAGCCCGCAGCGAGGCGTCGCTGGGGGTGCCGCTCGCGCGGCTGCGGGGTGCGCGGCGAGCGCCGCTTCCGTTGTCGTCGTGGGAGCGCTTCGCGGCGGACGCCGACCCAGGGAGCACGGCCTCGTTGAAGCTCTACGCGTGGCACCGACGACAGACGCTGCCCGCGCGGTTTCCGCTCACTGAGGACTTCGGTGAGTTCCTTGGCTTCTGGACGGCGGAGGGCAGCTACTCGTCGTCGGGGATGCGCCTCGCGGTGCACGAGGACGAGGTCGACCACGTCGCGTCGCTCTGCGAGCGACTCTTCGGTCGCGTGACGCGCTCGCGCAAGAAAGGCACGCGCGGCGTGGAGATCGTCGTGAACTCGACGCTGCTCGTGCGCGCGCTGAGAGACGGCTTCGGCGTGGTCGACGGGTCAGGGCGCAAGCGAGTGCCGGGGTTCATCTTCCTCGCGCCGCTCAAGGTCGTCGCGGCGTTCCTGCGTGGGTACTTCAGCGGCGATGGCACCTTCAGCGGGAAGTACGTCGAGGTCACGACCACGAGCCGCGGGCTCGCTGGCGATGTGGTGACGCTCCTCGGGTACTTCGGCGTCGCGGCGCGGTGTCGTCGCAGGGCCGAGCGCACCGGCTCGGTGAGCCACCGGGTGCGCTTCCTCTGGTCGGGCTTCTTGCGGAGGTTCCTCGACGAGGTCGGCTTCGCCGACGCGCGCCGCAACGATCGCCTCCGCGTGTACCTCGACGGGATGACCTTCCGTAGGGACCTCCAGACGCCCGCGCGGCACATCACGAACGACGTGCTCTGGGACCGGGTGGTGGAGAAGCGCCGCGAGCCCTACGACAGGCCGCACGTCTACGACCTCAGCGTCGCGGGCACGGAGCGCTTCGTCGCCGGCTTCGGCGGGGTGCTCGTGCACAACTCCGAAGAGAACCTCAGGCGCGTCTTCCGCCAGGCGCGGCAGAGCGCGCCGGCGGTGATCGTCTTCGACGAGATCGACGCCTTCGCGCACCAGCGCGGCACCTACGTCGGCTCCGGCGTCGAGCACTCGATGGTCAACCAGCTCCTCACGGAGATGGACGGCTTTCGCCGCAACGAGATGATCTTCGTGGTGGGCACCACCAACTACCTCGAGTCCCTCGACGGGGCGTTGATGCGGCCGGGGCGCTTCGAGTTCCTCATCGAGATCCCCGCGCCGAGCGCGGAGGACCGCCGCGAGATCGTCCGCATCTACAACAAGAAGTTCGGCCTCGGGCTCGACGACTCGCTCATCGACCACATGGTGCGCCGCACCGAGGGCTGGGCCGACCGGGAGAAGGGCATCCCCTTCGCCGGCGACCACCTCCACTCGGTGTGCAGGGCGCTCAAGCGCCAGTCGCTGCGCACGGGCTCGACGGCCTTCACCACCGAGGACATCGACAAGGCCCTGCAGCGCAAGACCCGGCGGCCCGTGAAGCTCAGCGCCGAGGAGGAGCGGGTGATCGCCATCCACGAGGCGGGGCACGCCCTCGTCGCGATGCTGGTGCCCAAGGCCACGCCGCCCGAGAAGATCTGCATCGCGCAGGATCAAGAGGGCGCCCTCGGCTACGTGCTCCGCGCCGCCCGGACGCGGCCGTACACCACCACCGCCGACGAGATGCGGGCCGACATCTGCGTCGGCCTCGGGGGCACCACCGCCGAGCGCCTGGTGCTCGGCGAGGTGAGCGTCGGGGCGTATCAAGACCTCCAGCAGATCAACGCCATCGCGAGGGCCATGGTCGAGAGCTACGGGATGTCGGACGACCTCGGCCCGCGGGTGATGCTCGAGGACGAGCTCAAGCGAGAGGCCACCTCGGGCGCGGGCGCGGCCGAGGCGCGGCGCGCGAGGGTCGACGTGGCCATCGAGAGGATCCTCCGCGAGGAGCAGGCGAGGGCCGAGGCGATCTTGAAGGAGAACCTCCACCTGCACGAGGCGCTCTACAAGCTCCTGCTGGAGAAGAAGGTGCTCGACGGGGGCGCCCTGCAGGGGCTCCTGCGCCCCGCCTCGGAGGGATGACGGTGGCCCTTCACGGACTGCGGCTGCGGGGCACCGCGGCCGACATCGGGGCGCTGCGCGCGCTCGCCGACGCAGCCCCCGCGCTGCGTGACGCGGCGTGGACGGAGCTCACGGCGCCCTCGCGCGAGGGCTCGCTCCTGGTG
>JAEYZO010000575.1 GCA_023428035.1 Pseudomonadota bacterium
GCGGCGACCTGCGTGAGCGGCGCGCGCGCGTCGTTCACCTCTCGGAGGAAGCGCTCCCTCGCGGCGGCGCGCCCGGCGCGGTCGGCGGCGGGGTTGTGCCCCGTGGCCTCGAAGAGGTGGTGCGCGAAGCGCGGCTGGTACACGGACATCGCGGTGGCGTCGCGGCGGGCCTGCGCCGCGCTGAGCGCGCGCCACGCTTCGAGCACGATCGGGGTCGCGGCGGGGCGCGGCAGCGCGAGGTCGGCGCGGTGCGCGGCGAGGGTGGCCTCGGGGTCGTGCGAGAGCGCGGGCAGAGACGTGGGGTACGCGGGGCCCACCGAGGCCATCGGCAGGAAGAGCGCGACCAGGGTGGCCACCAGCCCCGCGGCGACGCCCAGGGGAACGTCTCCGTGTCGGTGCTTGTCGGATGCGCGAAGCGGCTTCACGGCGGGCGGCGGATAGCGTACCGAGGATCTCCCCGCGACGTCACGCGCGCAGCGGGGCGGTCACGGCACTCGGAGGCGATGCTTGCAGAGCGAGAAGCGACGACACTCACGGTTTTCGGTGCGGCTGCGCGTGGAGCTCGAGCGCGGCGGAGAGAAGCTCTCGGGGCACACCCACGACCTCTCCCTCGGCGGGATGTTCGTCGAGTCGTGGCAGACCTTCGCCGTGGGCGAGAAGGTCACGGCGACCGTGTCGCTCCCCGCGCTCGACGCGCCCTCGAAGATCGACTGCACCGTGCGCTGGGTGATCCACGGCGGGATGGGCCTCTCCTTCGGCGACCTCGGCGCGGCCGACACCTGGGCCATCAACCAGCTCGCGGCGCAGCAGCCCCCGCCGCGGTGAAGCAAAGCGGCGCTCCCGGTCGACGCAGCGCGAGGCTCCACTGCGCGGCCTCGGTGAGCACCGCGATTACGGGGTAGCCCCGGGTGGTGGGGTGGTCGGGCCCGAGCGCCACGATCGCGCCGTCGGGGGTCACCTCCAGCGCGCCGCGCACCATGGGGGCCGTGACCGCGGGTGGAGAGGCGAGTCGCGGGCCCTCGCCGCGTGCTCCCACGCGGTCGAAGCGAGGCGTGAGGGTGAAGCGCTCCGAGAGCAGCGCGCTCACGCTCGCGGCGTCGAAGTCATTGGGACCGAGGCAGAGCGAGAGGGGCGCGTCGAGGTCGAGGTCGAGGGGCTCCGCCGGGCGAGGAGATGGGAGTACGTCGCGCGCGTAGAGGACGTCGCCACGGCGCAGCGGAGGAGACCCGAGGCCCGCGAGCGCGAGGGCGCCGCGGGAGCCGAGGTCGACGCGCGACTCGACGCCTCCAGGGAGCGCGAGGTAGCGCACGGCGAAGCGCGAGGGAGGGACGTCGAGGGCCTCTCCCGCGCGGAGCGACACGAGCTCACCGTCGATGGAGACGGTGATGTCACCGAGCGCAGTGAAGCGCGCGCCGTGCAGCGGGAGCTCGACGGTGGCGGCGGCGTCGGGCGCGCCGAGCGAGGCCAGCGCGCGTCGGTGCAAGGGCGGGCAGAGCGCTCCCCCCGGCGGGACGGCGTGGTGCATCCAGCCGGGGCGCCCGAGGTCTTGAATCGTGACGCCGGGGCCGACGCGCTCGACGCGCAGCGCGGGATTCAGCACGGGACGAAGCGCACGACGTCACCGAGCGCGAGGCGCGCGCCGGTCGCGGGGTCGAAGAGCGCGGGGGCGACGGCGCTGGCGATGAGGTTCCACCCGCCGGGGGAGGCGAAGGGGTAGACCGCGGTGCGCGCGCCCGCGATGCCCACCGCTCCGGCGGGGACCTTCGCCCGAGGCGTCGCGAGGCGAGGGAGCGAGAGCGAGGGGTCGAGCCCGTCGAGGTACGCGAAGCCCGGCATGAAGCCTACGAAGGCTACCCGGTACACCCCCGCCGCGTGCCGCGACACGAGCTCCTCGGCGCTCATCCCGAGCGCGCTCGCGGCGACTTCGAGGTCGGCGCCGTCATAGCGCGCCGCGATCACGTGCTCGCGTCCCTCCGCCGCGACGGAGGGGCGATCGACCACCGCGATGACCTCGGCCACTTCGGGGAGCGCCTCGCGCGTCGCGGCCACCACCATCGCGTGCGCGTCGGTGACCACCACGTCGGTCACGCCGTCGAGCGCCCGCAGCGCGTCGACCATGTCTCGCGATGGCGCCGCGCTGAGCCGCACCCGCAGCGCCCGCTCTCCGACCGCGACCGCGCGGCTCACGTCGACGTGAGGAGCGCGCGCACGCCCTTCGCGAACTCCAGCGCCGAGGGGCCGTCGCCGTGCACGCAGAGCGTGTCGTAGCGCCCCGACGCCGCGAGCTCCCTGCACTGCGAGAGCACCGCGTCGAGGTCGCGCAGGAGGGCGCCCTCCACGCCGCGCGGCAGGAGGTTCCCGTCGAGGTCGTAGCCCCGGTCGGCGTAGCCCTCTCGCAAGACGCGCAAGCCCCGCTCGTGCGCCGCGCGCTCCGTCGCGCCCCCGGGCCGCGCGATGACGTCGGGGGCGCCGAGCGCCTCGCAGGCCGCGTCGACCAGGGCCAGCGCGAGCCCTTCGTCGGCGTCGGCGTCGTGATAGAGCGCGCCGTGGAGCTTCACGTGGCCCACGGTCACGCCGACCTCGCCCGCGGAGGTACACAGCGCCTCGCACTGCGCGCGCACCGCGGCGACGAGGGCGGCGCGGTCGATGGGCACCGAGCGTCGGCCGAAGTGCTCGCGGTCGGGGTACGAGGGGTGAGCGCCCACGGCGGCGCCTCCTTCGCGGGCGAGCTGACACGCGCGGCGCATCGAGGCGGGGTCTCCCGCGTGGCCGCCGCAGGCGACGTTCACGCGGTGCGCGAGGGCGTAGAGCTCCGCGGGCTCGTCGGGGAGCTCCCCCGCGTCGACGTTCAGCTCCACGCCTCACCCCGCGGCAGCACCGTCGTCGCGCCGGGGAGGAGCCGGTCGACCATCGCGCGCATCGGCTCGCTGCACGGCAGCTCGGCGCTGCGTCGGGCGGCGCCGCGGTAGATGCCGTCGAGCTGCCGCACCGAGAGGGCTTCGAGCGCCGCGGCGGTGGCGGCGTTGAAGCC
>JAEYZO010000647.1 GCA_023428035.1 Pseudomonadota bacterium
AGGCCAAGGCCCGCGGCCCGGTGATGCTCGACGCGCCCCCCGAGCTGCGCGTGAGGCTCGCGCTGCCCGAGGGCGTCATGACGCGCGCCGAGGTGACCTCCCAGTCGGGGGTCACGCGCGCGGTCGAGGCCCCCGCGCCGAAGCCCGCGAAGGCCGTGAAGGAGAAGAAGCCCGCGCTCGCTCCCCCGGCCCCCGCGCCGGTGACCGCGGCGCGAGACGTCATGGCCTCGGAGCTCAAGGCCATGGGCTACAACGACGCGCGCATCAAGGCGATGCTCAAGGAGGGCAGGCTCGAGAAGCGCGGCTTCGGGTGGTACCGGCTGCTCGCGGGCTGAGCCCCCTCCCTCTGCACGGCGCTTCGCGGTAGCGTCGGGGTCGAAGGGAAGACCCCATGCCGTGGCCTCGCACGACGACGCGCCTCGGGTTCGCGCTCGCGCTCACGACGCTCATCACGTCTCCGGCGGCGCGCGCGTACCACCTCGAAGACAGCCTGCGCGGCGGCACCTCCGTCGGTCACGCCGTGGGCGGATCGTTCAGGGCCGACGGGTGGCACGTCACGAGCCGCACCGACCGGATCTGGTACGCGGTGCCCAGGCTCGCGTCGGGCTCGGTGGAGTTCACCATCGCGAACGTCACGATGGAGAGCCTCGGGGAGACCGAAGACAACGAGCTCTTCGCGATGTACGAGGCGGGCTACGGGATCTCAGAGCCCATCTCGTACAGCGATTTCAGGATCAACCACTACAAGTGCATGCTGCGCGTATACGGGCGGGCGGAGACGGACCGTCCGGGCTATCAGAAGCTGATGTGGGGGATGTGCCCGAGCGGCGCGCCGGGCCACGGTGACTGCGGCTGCGGCCGGTCGTTCTTCGAGGAGCCCTTCGCGGGACCCGGCGGGTGGGACGGCTCCCCGCAGCGGTACCGGATCGTGTGGGGCGGCGGGCACACGCGGCTCTATCGCAACGGCGCCGAGGTGCTGGAGGTCGACTGGTCGCGCTCGGGGCTGAGCTACGGCCCCTCGGAGCTGCACCTCTCGCTGGGCACGTCGCGGCCGAGCGCGGTGGGCTCCGCGCAGCTCCCCGTAGGCGCGGTGTTCACCGACCTCGTGGTCGACGGCACCGAGGGCCCCCTCGCGGTGTGCCCCGGCGCGCCGGTAATGGACGCGGGCCCTCCCTCGGACGTCGGCGCCCCCATCGACGCGGGGCCAACGTCGATGACCATCATCGACCTGCCCGCCGTCGAGGACGTCACCGTCGCCCCCACGCACCCGAGCGTGGTGTTCCCTGACGTGAACGACCTCTCGGTGGGCACGGACGACAGCGAGTTCTACCTGAAGTTCAGGGTGCCCTCCCTCGCTGGGCGCGTGGTGCGCGCGCAGCTCGTCCTCCGCAGCGCTGACTTCAGCTCCGCGCGGGGCACCGGCGCGAGCGTGTACGCCGCCGCGAGCGCGTCGTGGTCCGAGAGGACCCTCACCTGGAACGCGCGGCCGGGCCCCCGGGGCTCGCGCCTCGCGCGCATCGACGGCGTCGAGCCCGACCGGGTCTACGCGGTCGACCTCGGCGCGACCGCGGTGAGCTCCGCGGGAGAGGTCTCCCTCGCGGTGCTCCCCGAGGCGGGCGACCGAGACTCGGCGCACTTCGACGCGCGTGAGGTGTCTCCCTCGCGGGGGCCCGTGCTGCGGCTCACCGTCGACCCCACCGCGCCCCCCGTCGACGCGGGCGGGCCCGCGGTAGACGTCCCGAGCGCGGTAGACGTCCCGAGCGCGGTAGACGTCCCGACCTCGGTGGACGTCGGCGTCGTGCGTGACGTCCCCGCGACGCCCGACGTCAGCGTCGCGCGTGACGCGGGCGCTATGACCGACGCGGCGGCCGACTCGGGCCTCACCGACCTGCCCGAAGACCCCTCGGGCTGCGCGTGCCGCGCCTCGACCGCTGAGACGTCACCGCGGCCGTGGTGGGCCCTCGCCCTCGCGGCCCTCGCCCTCCGGCGACGTCAGCGCGCGTAGCGCTCGCGGATCGACGGGACCACGTACTCGTCGAAGGCCCGGTCTACGGTCCACTCCGGCGACCACCCCCAGTCGGCGCGGGCGCGGGAGTCGTCGAGGTCCGCGGGCCACGAGTCGACGATGCGGTTGCGCACCACGTCGGGCTCGTAGGTGACCTCAGCGCCGGGGAAGGCCCCGCGCGCCCGCGCGGCGATCTCCTCCGCCGAGAGGCTGAACGCGCTGACGTTGTAGGCCGCGAGGGACAGCTTCTCCGGCGCCGCGTCGAGCACGCCCACCAGCGCGCGGATCGCGTCGGGCATCGCCATGAAGGGGATGCGCGCGTCGGGGCGCACGAAGCACTGGTAGGGCCTCCCCTGCGCCGCGGCGTGGAGCATCTCGGGCCCGAAATCGCTGGTGCCCCCCGAGGGCACCGTGTCGGCCGAGATGAGCCCAGGGAAGCGCAGCGCGCGGAAGTCGATGCGCGGCGCCGCGGCCGTGGCGCCGATGGAGCGGTAGTGCCGCATGAAGTACCGCCCGAGGTGCTCGCAGTAGAGCTTGTTGCAGCCGTACATGGTGATGGGCTCGCACCACTGCTCCTCGCGCACGCGCCCCGCGCGGGCCTTCTCGGCGAGGTCGGGCAGCCCGTACACCGCGATGGAGCTCGGGAAGATGAACTTCACCGGGCGCTCCAGGCGAGACGACTGCGCCTGCGCCATGCGCATGAGGTGGATGGTGCCCTCGACGTTGATCTGGTGCGCGAGGTCGGGGTCGCGCTCGCCCCGCGTCGAGAGCAGCGCCGCGAGGTGGAACACGGCCTCGATCTCGTGGTGCGCGGCCACCTGGTCGAGGAGGTACCGGTCGAGGATGTTCCCCGCGTAGGTCTCGGCGCAGAGGGGGCGCAGGGCCTCGGGCAGGGGCGTGAGGTCGAGGGTCACCAGGCGAAAGCGGCCCTCGGCGTGCAGGCGCTGGATCAGCGCTCGGCCGATCTCGCCGTTGGCGCCGGTGATCAGGGCGACGGGGGCAGGGCTCATGGGCCGCGAACGCTACACCAGCCAACGGTGGGTGGATGACGCGGGGCAGTGGGAAACTCTCCACGTTCGCGTTAGGGTGCGCGACTGGTGGGGGGCGGTGCGAAGCCCGACCCTGGGAGGTGACACCCATGGCGAGGAACAGCGACAGACCAGCGGCCGCGGCGACGATCCGCGCGCTCGCGGTGACCGGAGACCCCTTCGACATCGAGACCCTGACCGCGGCCCTGCACGAGGGCGGGTACGACCGGGCCTCGCTCACCCACGCGCCGACCCTCGCCGCGGCGCTGGAGCGACTGCGTGAAGGGCGCTTCGACGTGGTGGTCTCAGACCTCCAGCTCCCCGACGAGTACGGGCTCGAGTGCGTGTCGCAGCTCACCGTCGCGGCCCCCGACACGCCCGTGGTGGTGCTCACCAACCTCAGCGACGACGAGCTCGCGCGCGCCGCGTTGCGCCTCGGGGCCGAAGACTACGTCGAGCGGCCTCGGGCCACGGTGGGCACGGTGCGCCGCGCGCTGCGCCACGCGCTGGAGCGGCACCGCTCGCGGGCTGAGCTCAAGCGCGCGCTCGAGGCCGAGGCGCGGCTGCGGGCCGACGCGCGGAGGGTGATCGACCGCGCGCAAGACGGCATGGGGATCTACCGGGACGGGGCCTGGGTCTACGTGAACGAGGCCCTCGCGCGGCAGCTCGACGCGCCGTCGACGGCGGCCCTGGTGGGCGTCGAGGTGCTCTCGGGCGTGCACCCCGCCGACCGGGCCGCGACGGCGAAGCGGATGAGAGACGCGCGGGCGTCGAAGCCGCCGGAGCCCGGGGTGGTGCGCTTTCAGCGGGCCGACGGGTCGACGGTGGCGCTCGAGGTGTCGACCACGCCCTTGGAGGGCGTCGAGGGCGAGGGTGCGTGCCTGGTGGTGACCCGTGACCTCACCGAGCGGAGACGTCTCTTCGGGCAGTTCATCGCGGCCGACCGCTCGGCGGCGATGGGCACCCTCGCGGCGAGCATCGCGCACGGGATCAACACCCCCATGACGCAGGTGGTGGCCGGCGCGGCGCTCGCGCGCGACGACGCCCGCAGGCTCCTCGACGGGCTCGAGTCGCACAACGGCCGAGAGGACCTCGACCGCGTGAGGGCCGCGCTGCGCGAGCTGGCCGACGCGCTCAAATGGCTGCACGAGGGCGCCGACCACGCGGCGAGGCTGGCGCGCGGCCTCGGGATGTTCTCGCTGCAGAGCGAGACCCAGGGCCGGCCCGTCGACCTCGAGAAGATCCTCCACGCGGTGGTCGCGCTGACGGGCAACGCGATCCGCCACCGCGCGCGCTTCGTGACCGAGGTGGGCGCGCTCCCCAAGGTGGTGGGCAGCGAGGCGACGGTGGGGCACCTGCTCCTGTCGGCGCTCTTGCGGGCCGCGCAGGCGGTGCCCGAGGGCGACGCCGACCGGCACGAGATCGCCCTCCGGGCGTCGTGGTCGGGCGGCGCCGTGCGGGTCGAGGTGAGCGACACGGGCGAGGCCGACGACCCCGAGGCCCTGGTCGACTCCGCCGACCCGATGACCGCGCTGGAGCGCGGCGCCGCGCCGAGGGGGATGTCCCTCGCGATCTGCCGCTCCCTCGCCGAGGAGCTCGGCGGGAGCCTCCAGGTGTCGCCGGCGTGGCGCGGCACGCGCTTGACGATCCGGCTGGTGGCCGCGGAGCAGGGCGAGAAGGCCTCGCTGCGCTCGTCGCCCCCCACCCACGACGCGCTGCGGGGCAAGGTGCTGGTGATCGACGACGAGCGGCTGCTGGTCGACCTGATGGTGCGGATCCTCCAGACCGACCACGACGCCGTGGGCACCAGCGACCCCACCGAGGCCCTGGCGCGCATCGAGGGGGGCGAGCGCTTCGACGCGATCGTGTGCGACCTGATGATGCCGCGGATGTCGGGCATCGACCTGCACGCCGCGGTGTCGCGCTTCGCGCCCCACGTCGCCGCCCGGATGCTCTTCCTCACCGCGGGCGCCTTCACCGAGCGCGCGAGGGACTTCCTCGCGTCGGGGGTGGTGCCCTGGTTCGAGAAGCCCATCGAGCCCGAGCGCCTGCGCCAGGTGGTGTCGGCCCGCGTGGCGCGCTCGCTCTCCGAGGGCTGACGCCCCCTCGTCGCGGAGTTCATCGCCCGCGTCGCCCGCGCGTACACTCCCCGGGTGCGCTCCCTCGCCACGCCGCTGGTCGCCTCGCTCCTCGCGCTGGGCTGCACCCACAGCCTGAACATCCCGCGGCCGGTGTCGGGCCCCGGCGCGCCGCTGCCCCCCCTCGGGGCCTCTCAGATCGTGGCCCCCCTGCGCGCCGACCTTGGCCCCACGCTCCGCGCGCTCGACGGGGACGTCCCTTCGCGCTTCGGCACCGACGGTCGCTTCCAGATGATCGGCCCGACCCCCGTGGGCGTGCGCTGGTCGGTGGAGCGCCAGCCCTTCCGCTTCAGCGCGCGCGACGGGGTGATCCACGCCGAGGCCGAGGTGAGCCTGCGCGCCGAGGCCTGCGTGGGCGCGCCCCTGGGCATCCCGATCCCCTTCCTCCCGAGCGGGTGTCAGGTGGTCGCGCAGTGCGGGGCTGACTCCCCCATCCGGCTCACGGTGTCGGCCGACACCGCGGTCTCGCTCGACCCCTCGTGGCGCGTGGTCGCGCGCACGCAGCCCGGGGCGCCGACCTTCCGCGACCGTTGCCGCCTGACGCCCTTGCAGGTCGACGTGACCGACTTCGTCGCGGGGGTCGTCTCGCAGGAGGTCGCGCGCGCCACGGCCTCCCTCGACCGTCGGGTGAACGCTCAGGGTGACCTCCGCCCTCGCGCCGAGGCGATGTGGAGCTCGTTGCAGGCCCCCATCGACCTCGGCGAGGGCTTCACGCTTCGGTTGAACCCCGAGTCGGTGTGGGCGACGCCTCTACAGATCGACGCGAGCGCGGTGACGGCGATGGTGGGCGTAGGCGCGCGCCCCGTGGTGCTGACGGGGCCGTCGACCCCCGAAGCGCCGCGGCCCTTGCCGCCTCTGGGAGCCGCGCCGACGCAGGGCGCAGACGGGCCGCTGCGCATCGCCTTCGACACCACGGTGGGCTTCGACGAGGTGACCCGGCTCGCGTCGGGGCAGTTCGTGGGGCAGACGATGGAGCTCGAGGGCTACCACGCGCGGGTGAACACGATGCGCGTCGAGCCCTCGGGCGGGGGCCTGCTGTTCAGCGTGGGGGTGACCTTCGCCGACGGGCCCGCGCGGGGAGAGCCCGGGACGATCTACCTCTCGGGCGTGCCCGACTACGACCCCGCGCGGCGCGCGCTGGTGGTGCGGCAGCTAGACTACTCGCTGGAGACGCGCAGCGCGCTGATGCAGGTGGGCGAGTGGTTCCTGCGGTCGTCGCTGAGGGAGGGCCTGGCGTCGCGGGCGGTGTTCCCGATGGGAGACCGTATCGACCGGATGCGCGCGAGCGCCGAGCGCGCGCTGCGACGTCCCCTCGCGCAGGGGACGAACCTCGACGGCGCGATCACCGAGGTGCGCCCGGTGGGAGCCTTCGTGACCGACGCGGGCGTGGTGGTGCGCGTCGAGGCCACGGGCCGCGCGCAGATCCAGCAGGACCTCAGCGGGCTCTTCACCGCGGGCGGGTGAGCGTCGGGGTGACGCCACCGCGGGTGCTCTACCGCGACGAGCGCGCGGCGGTGATCGACAAGCCCTCGGGGCTGCTGGTGCACAACTCGTCCTTCACGCGCACCCGCGAGCGCGCGCTCGTCGACGAGGTCCGCGAGGCGCTGGGCGAGGGGTGGTCGCCGGTGCACCGCCTCGACCGCGGCACGAGCGGGGTGATCCTCTTCGCGCGCGGGGCAGACGCGCTGCGGGCGTGGCAGCAGGCGCTCACCCTCGCCGACAAGCGCTACCTCGCGCTCGTGCGCGGAGCGCTCCGCGAGCCCATCGACGTCGACCACCCCTTGCGCGACGAGGACGGCGTAGCGCACCCCGCCCGGAGCCTGATCGAGCCCGTGTGGTGGCGCGCCTCGCCGCGGTGCAGCCTCGTGCGCGTGAGGGTGTTCACGGGTCGCACGCACCAGGTGAGGCGGCACTGCCACCACGTCTCGCACCCCGTGATCGGAGACGCGAACTACGGCAAGGGAGCGCTGAACCGGGAGTACCGCGCGCGCTTCGGCCTCGCGCGCCTCGCGCTGCACGCCGAGCGGCTGACCCTGACGCACCCCGAGACGGGCGCCGTGATCGAGGTGAGCGCGGAGCTCCCCGACGACCTCGCGGCGCCCCTCGCGGCGATCACCGCCGTCGAGGGTTGACGGGAGAGAGGACCCCAAATGCGCGAACCCCGCGCTACCGGTTGGGATAGCGCGGGGTTCTGTTGGCGACCCCAACGGGATTTGAACCCGTGTTACCGACGTGAGAGGCCGATGTCCTAACCACTAGACGATGGGGCCAACATTGCAGACAGAAAGCTATAGCTCGGGGACTAGGATTCGAACCTAGATAGACGGAGCCAGAATCCGTCGTCCTGCCATTAGACGATCCCCGAAGGAGGTCCCGTCTGGACGAGCGCGGCTTCTATCGTCCCCCTCATGGGCTGTCAAGCGCCGTCTGCACATTTGCTCTACGGCGCAGCGTCGCGCTCGTCACCTCCGTCAGCCCTCACCACAGCCCCCGCGTCGCCCGTCGCGACCAGCGCCCCGCGCCGCGGCGGACCTACCCGCAGCCCCGCCCTCGGCAGCCCTAGCGCCCGACGGATGAAGCCCTCCACCCGGTCCCACCGCCGCGGGTCTTCGTCGAGCAGCGACACCCCGTGCGCGCG
>JAEYZO010000655.1 GCA_023428035.1 Pseudomonadota bacterium
CCCCCAGCGCTCCCAGCGCGCCGTCGCTCAAGGCCGCCGCGCACGTCACGATGGAGCACCGCGCGTGAAGGTCCCCCAGCGCGTCATCTGGTCCGAGGGGATGTTCATGTCCCCGCAGCACCTGCAGCAGCTCGACCGCTACCACGAGGGCTACGTCGGCGCGCGGCTCACCGCGCTCACCCCCTTCGACTGGGGCGTCGTCCAGGTCGAGCTCGACGAGCGCGCCCTCGTCGCCGGCCAGGTCCGCGTGCGCCGCTTCGAGGGCGTGCTCCCCGACGGCCTGCCGCTCTCCTTCGACGAGACGCACCCCGAGGCGCCCCCCGCGCGCCCCATCGAGAACCACTTCGCCGCCGTGCAGCGCACCCTTGAGGTCTTCCTCGCCGTGCCCTCCGAGCGCGAGGGCGTACCCGTCGTCGCCGCGGCCACCTCGCCCACCGCGGGCATGCGCTACTTCACCGCCGCGCGCCCCGTCTCCGACGCCGCCGGCGCCGCGCAGGACGTCGCTGTGGGCTTCGCCCAGCGCCACGGCACCGTGCTCTTCGGCCCCGAGCCCCGCGACGACTACGACGCCGTCAAGGTCGCCGAGATCGTTCGCGACCAGTCCGGCGCCCTCGCCGTGAGGCCCGAGTACATCCCGCCCGTGCGCCGCATCGGGGCCTCTCCGTGGCTCATGGCCTCGCTGCGACGTCTCCTCACCCTGATGGCCTCGAACCAGCGCGGCCTCGCCGACTCCCGCCGTCAGCTCGACGGCGCCCTCGTGGAGTTCACCGCCACCGACACCACGAACTTCCTCAAGCTCAACGCGATCAGCACCTTCCTCCCGGTGGTGAACCACCTGGCCGAGCGGCCCGACGTGACCCCCGAGGACGCGTACCTCCTCCTCTCGCAGTTCGCCGGGCAGCTCTGCTCCTTCGCGACGATCCCCGAGGCGGACCCGACCTCGCTGCCGAAGTTCTTCTACACCGACCTCGCGACCACCTTCGGCGAGCTCCTGCGGCGCATCACGGTGCTGCTCAACGTCATCAACCCCGCGCGCTACATCGTCGTGCCGCTGCACTCCCGCGAAGACGGCCTGCACTTCGCCGAGCTCAAGGACGAGCGCCTGCTCCGCGGCGCGACGTACATCCTCACGGTGCGCACCGGGCAGCCCGAGCAGACCGCGGCGCAGCAGATCCCGCAGCTCTCGAAGGTGGCCTCGTGGAGCGACGTGGGGTCGATCGTGCAGGTGGCGGTGCCCGGCGTGGACCTGCGGGTGATGCACAGGCTCCCTCCCGAGATCCCGCCCAAATCGGGGCAGCTCTATTTCGCCCTCAACCAGACCGGCGACTACTGGAGGAACGTGAGCGCGGAGCAGAACATCGCGATCTACCTCCCGCCCCCGTACGACCCGGCCAACATCAAGATCGAGCTGCTGGCGATCCCGCGCCCGGCGAACGGCTGACACTCACCCGCGCGACGGGGGAATTGAACCGCACATGGACCGCATCGACGACCTCACCGCGGATGTCTTCAACTACCTGATCCAGCTCCGTCGGGTGGACCCCAACGCGCAGCCGCCGCCCGAGTCGGTGCAGCAGCGCCTGCGCACGCTCATCGACGCGATGGGCCGCCGCGCGGCGGACCTCGGCGTGTCGCGGGAGGACGTCCTGGAGATGACCTACGCCATCGTCGCGCACGCCGACGAGGTGGCGATCCAGTGCGGCGGCGCCCTGCGGCAGTTCTGGCTCGCCCGGCAGCTCCAGCTCCAGTACTTCAGCGAGAACATCGCCGGGGAGAACTTCTTCGTGCGGCTCCTCGCCCTCCGGCAAGACCCGCGGCGCGTCGACGTCGTGCGGGTCTACTACACCTGCCTCGTGCTGGGCTTTCAGGGCCGCTACCGCGTGCGCGGCGGCGAGGCCGAGCTCGCGGCCATCATGGACCAGGTCGCGGGTGACCTCGCCCGCGCCGGCCTCGGGGGCCCCGAGGCGCTCTCTCCCAAGGGCGAGCGCCCCGCCAACGAGACGCGGGCCCGCGCCCGCGAGGACCTCCCCGTGGTCGCGCTCTCCCTCGGCGCCGTCGTGATCGCCCTGGTGGTCTACGTCGGCCTGCGCATCTCGCTCGCCAACGAGGTCTCGTCGGTGCTCGCGCGCATCGCGCAGCTCGTCCGCACCTGAGTTCCCCCTTCAGCCTCTTCACTCGGAGCAGAGGGACGCTGTGTTCAAGTACATCTTCGCGTTGCTGGTGATCGCCGTCGCGTGGGTCGCGGCCTTCGTCCTCAGGACGAAGTTCTCCTGGGCGATCCTCGCGGCGATCATCGTCACCGTCGTCACGCTCCTCGCGCTCGGCGCGCTGGTGCTCTACCGACGCTACAAGGCCCGCAAGGCCGCCCGCGAGATCGAGAAGGCCCTCAACGCCCAGGCCGACGAGCACGCACGCTCCGTCCGCCCGGAGCAGCAGGCCGAGGTCAGGGCCATGCAGGCCGAGGTGCAGCGCGCCATCGCGTCGCTGAAGTCCTCGAAGCTCGGGTCGAGCGGCGCCGAGGCCCTCTACGCCCTGCCCTGGTACGTGATCATCGGGCCCCCCGCCGCGGGCAAGACCACGGCGCTGAAGAACTCCGGGCTCCAGTTCCCGTACCTCTCCGCGCAGACCGGGGGCGGAGTGCGGGGCGTGGGCGGCACCCGCAACTGCGAGTGGTGGCTCACCAACGAGGCCGTGCTCCTCGACACCGCCGGCCGCTACACCACCGAGGACGACGACCGCGAGGAGTGGCTCGCCTTCCTCGACCTGCTCAAGAAGAACCGCCCGGCCAAGCCCCTCAACGGCATCCTCGTCGCCGTCGCCGTGAGCGACCTCATGGACGCGCGCGAGGCCCAGGTCGAGGCCGTCGCCAAGCGCGTGCGCGAGCGCGTCGACGAGGTGATGGGCCGCCTGCAGATGGTCCTGCCGGTCTACCTCCTCTTCACCAAGTGCGACCTCATCCAGGGCTTCGCCGAGTACTACGGCGACCTGCGCAAGACCGAGCGCGGCCAGGTCTGGGGCTTCACCGTCCCGCTGGGCGCCCAGGTCGCGTCGCCCGGCGAGCTCTTCGCCGAGCGCTTCGACGAGCTCGCCAAGGTCGTCGACGACCGGAAGTGGCGCCGCGTCGCGACGGAGCAGCACCTCGACGTGCGCGAGCAGGTCGTGCAGTTCCCGCAGCAGTTCGCGGGCGTGCGCGACAACCTCAAGGCCTTCGTCGAGGACCTCTTCGCGTCGAACGTCTACTCGGGCTCGCCCATCATGCGCGGGGTGTACTTCACCTCGGGCACCCAGGAGGGCCGCCCCATCGACCGGCTCACCGCGAAGCTCCGCGAGACCTTCAACCTCCCCGCGGCCCCGCCCGCGGCGCAGCCCCAGACCGAGGGCAAGAGCTTCTTCCTCCGCGACGTCTTCGCGCGGGTGGTCTTCCCCGACGCCGACATCGCCGCGCAGAGCCCCGAGGAGATCCGCCGCCAGCGACGCCGCCGCTACGCCATGGCCGCGGGCGCCTTCGCGACGGCCCTGGTCATCATGGCCCTGCCCGCCTACGCCTACGTCGAGAACCGCCAGCTCCTGCGCGAGTCGAGCGACGAGATCGAGGCCATCGCCCGCGCGGGCCGCGGCGCCCCGCTCACCCTCGCCGTGCTCGAGCCCGTGCGCGCCCGCGTCGCGCAGCTCCGCGACTGGGAGCAGTCGACCCTCGGGCCCCCGCCCTACATGCGCTTCGGGATGTACTCGGGCGACAAGATCTACCCCGACGTGCGGAGGTTCTACCTCGACGCGCTGCGACGTCACGTGGTGCAGCGCCTCGACGACAACGCCGCCGCGGGCCTCGACCGCTTCGCCGCCCAGTACGCCGCCTCGCCCACCCCTCCCCCGAGGGACGTGCGCCAGACGAGCTACCGCGACCTCCGCACGCACCTGCTCCTCGCGAACCCGCGCGAGGCGGGCATCCCCGCGGTGCGCGACCAGAAGAGCTACCTCGTCGGCGAGCTCACAAACGCCTGGGCGGGCAGCACCAACGTGGCCGAGGGCTCGCCCACCCGCGCGCAGATGCGGGCGAATATGGAGTCCTACGTCGACCTCCTGGGCGACGCGCCGGCCACGGAGTTCGCGACGCTCGCCCTGCGCCGCCGAGACCCGACGATCTCCCGCGCGCGCTCGGTGCTCACCCGCGAGGGCAACGACAACTTCGACCTCGACGCGATCACCAACGACCCGCGCCTGGTCGCCTACAACATGACCCTCGCCCGGGCCATCCAGCGCTCCCCCGCGCCGCACATGTTCCAGGTGGGCACCGCGGCGGACCAGACCATCCCCGGGGCCTTCACCCGCGACGGCTGGGAGAACGTCGTGCGCGACCGGCTGCGCCGCGCCACCGACGACCTCGTCGACGAGCCCTGGGTCGTCGGCCGCGCGGTGAACGTCTCGCGCAACACCGAGCTCCAGCAGGCGCTCCTCCGCGTGCGCTCGCGCTACTTCGAGACCTACGCCGACGAGTGGAACAGCTTCCTCCGGAGCGTGCGCATCCGGCCGCCGCCGATCACCACCTTCGGCCGCAACGAGAACCCCGTCGACCGCGACGCGACCCTCGACCTGCTGCGCTGGCTCGAGGAGGGCGGCCTGCGCCCCTACGAGGTGCTGATGCGCACCGTCGCGTACCACACCGAGCTCCTCGACCCGCAAGAGGCCGTGGCCGACGCGACTGGCTCCGCGGGCCTCGCCAACGCCCAGCGCATCGCCGTCTCGCGGCTGCAGGGCCGCGGCGTGCTCGGGCAGACCGCCGCGACGGCGCTCACCACCGCCGCGGCGCAGCGGGGCCAGGGCAACAACACCCTGCCGGTGTTCACCCGCGAGAGCGTGGGCAACGACCCGAGGCTCAAGGGCATCGTCGACTTCGGCGTGCCCCCTCCCCCGCCGCCGCAGCCCGCGGCGCAGCCGGGTCAGCCCGCGCCCGTGGCGCCGCCGACGCCGAACACCACGCCGCTGCACGCCTGGCACGAGCAGGTCGCGCTGGTGCGCAACGCGATGATCAACCACTTCAACAACCCGACGCAGGCGCCGGTGCTCGACGCCCTGCGCACGGCGATCACCACCGCGCAGTCGCGCACCGAGGAGCTCATCACGGGCGCCACGGTCGAGGCGCGGCCGGTGCTGATCGAGCTGCTCCGCCCGCCGCTGCAGTCGAGCGCGGGGCGCGCGGCGGCGAGCGCGGCGGGGGGCAGCTCGGACCGCTGGTGCAGCGCGGTGGCGGTGCCTTTCTACCGCAACCTCTACAACCGCTACCCCTTCGCCCGCGCCGGGCAGGACGCGGCGCTCACCGACGTGGCGGAGTTCTTCCGCCCGCAGCGCGGCTCGCTCTGGACCTTCTACACCGAGAACCTCGCGTCGGACCTCCCGCGCGAGGGCGAGCACTTCGCCTACGCGCGGCGCCTCGGGACGGACACCGGCCGCTACTACGACGACCGCCTGCAGCCCTTTCTCGAGCGCTCGCAGGACGTGAGCATGGTGCTCTTCCCCCCGCAGTCCGAGGGCGTGCAGGTCGACTTCGACGCGCGCATCCGGGGCACGCCCACCATCGCCGAGGTGAACTTCGAGGTCGAGGGCGAGACGCACCAGTACCGCAACGGCCCCCCCGAGTGGCACCGCTTCCGCTGGCCCGGCACGGGGCAGAACCACGGCGCGAAGATCCGCGCGCGCGGCCTCGACGGCCTCGACGAGGTCATCGAGCAGGACGGCGAGTGGGGCCTCTTTCGCCTCCTCGAAGCCGGCGAGGTGCAGGGCTCCCCCGAGGCCCGGGTCTTCTCCGTGCAGTGGAGGATGCGCAACCGCACCGGCCCCAACGGCGAGCCCCTCACCGTCGGCGTCGACATCCGCCCGCTCAGCAACAACAACCCCTTCATGGGCATCCCCCGGCAGGGCAACTCCACCACGGCGCGCTTCCTCCTGCCCTTTCGCGCGCCGGGCCTCGAGGCGCCGCACCCCATCTCCAACCCCGGCCGCTCCTGCGACCTCTCCGACGTACCCGACGCGCCGCGCTCCGCCGCGCGCCCGAGCCGACGTCACCGCCGCAGCCGCCGTCACTGACCGAGCCCGCGGCTGATGGCCCCCCTCCCCGCGGCTGAAGCCCTCGGCGTCTACGGCAAGATCCCCTCCCAGGGAGACTTCTTCCGCGTCAACGCCTCGGACCCCTCGGCGCAGGCCCTCGACCGCTGGGTGCAAGAGGGCCTCGACGCCCTCCACCGCGCGGGACTCTCGCTCCCCCGCCGCCCGGTCTTCTTCATCCACCACGGCTCTCCGCAGGGCGCCTTCGCCCCCACCATCGGCGCGCTCTACCCCAGCCACGACAGCGCGGGCCGGGTGTACCCCCTCGTGGTCTTCGCCCGCGCCGACGTGCAGTGGATGGCCGGCCGCTTCTCCGCGGCCCCCACGGCGTACGGGCTCTTCCTCCGCGACGCCGCGCAGCTCGCGTCGATGGCCTCGGGCGCCGACGGCCCCACCCTCGCCGCGCACGCCCGCTCGCTCCGCGTGCCCTCCCCCTCGGAGCTCGCCGCCGTCGACGGCGTGTGCCGCCACGCCCTCGACGCCGTCGCCGCGGGCAGCGTTCACCACCGGCTCTTCGGCGACCCCGCGGTGGGCCTGCGCTACTACGCCTTTCGCACCGCGATCGACGCCGCCGACGGCGCGCGCAACCGCACCGCGCGCGGCGTGGTCACCCTCGACCTGCCCCTCGGCGGCGACACCGACCTCTTCCTCTGGCTCGAGCTCCTCCGGCGACGTCTCGCGGGCGCGACCTTCCTCCCCTCGGTGGTCTGGATCGAAGAGTCTCCCGCGCCCCACGCCCTGACCTCGATGGGGGCCGCGCCGGGCCCGATGCTCCGCTGGCTCGTGCAGCCCGACCCCGCGGCCATGGCCCTGTGGCCCGTGACCACCCAGCGCCCCGACGCGATCCATCAGGCGTGGCAGTCCCTCGCGCCGCACCACCGGCAGGCCCTCGACGCCTTCGACATTCCGCTGGAAACCCTCCTCGCGACGCTGGCACGCTGACGCCCCCTACGCACCGGGAGGACTGCACCGATGGCGATGACCCTCGAAGAGCTGCGAACCCGCGCCCAACCATGGACCGCGCCCATCTCCGACAGCGCCCCGACGGGCGCCAACGCGAGCTCAGACCCGCTCTACGCCGCCGTGCGCGACGAGGTCGCCAAGCGAGACTCCCCCACCGGGGGGCAGATCCAGTGGCGCAAGGTCATCGACAACGGCACCGAGCTCCTGCAGGGCCGCTCGAAGGACCTGCTGATCGCCTCGTACATGTCCTGGGCGCTCTACACCACCAAGGGCATCGACGGCCTCACCACGGGCCTCGCGGTGCTCGCGGTGATGATCGAAGACTTCTGGCCGCAGCTCTTCCCCGAGCAGAAGCGCATGCGCGGCCGGGTGAACGCCGTCGACTGGCTGGTGCAGTCCTGCGACCAGGCCCTCCCGAACCTCACGGTCACCGCCAAGGACCGCGAGGCCGTCGAGGCCCTCGACTTCGTCGCGAGCCGCTTCGCCGACGTCGCCCGCGACAAGTTCGGCGACAACTGCCCCGCGCTCCGCCCCCTCACCGAGGGCGTGATGCGACTGAAGGCCAACCTCCCGGCCGAAGCGCCTCCGCCTCCGCCTCCGCCTCCCCCCGCGCCGGAGCCCGCCGCGACGCCCGTCGCCGCGCCCGTCGCCGCGC
>JAEYZO010000668.1 GCA_023428035.1 Pseudomonadota bacterium
CGCTCGTCGCGAGGGCCGTCTCCACACGCGGCGCCCCCTCGCCGCGCTGGCTTCACGTCGGGCGCGGTCACGCCTTGGGCTTGTCGCCGTCGGGCCTCTGCGCCTGGGCCTTCTTCTCGGCCTTGACCTTCTTCGCGCGGGTGCGGGCGATGCCGTTCTTCACCGCCTGAGCGGGGAGCTCGGCGTAGTCGACGACCTTGGCGTGGCGCTTCGCGACCGCGGGGTCGCGCTTGGCGCTGTGGCGGACGTCGTCGGCGAGGTCGACGACGAGCTTGTGCCCGTCGGAGACCGCGATCCCGCGCTGCTGGCGGGTGACCGTGAGCGCGTCTTCGAGGCGGGTCTCGGCCTCGATCGACTTGCGGATCCGCGCGGCGATGCGGGCGGCGCGCTCGGAGGTGTTCGGCGAGCCCGCGCACACGTCGGGGGTCTCGGCGATGTAGTCGAGCGCGCCGACGAGCTCGGACACGTTACCGCCCGCGACGCGGACGACCTCGGCCCGCTCGGTCAGGTCGACCGGGACCGCGCCCGTCGGGGGCGGGGGCACCGTATCGGGTTCGATCACCTCCGCGCTGCGGAGGCGCTGGACACCTCCGAGGTCCGCGTCGTCGACCACGACGCTGGGGGTGATGCACGAGGGGGAGGAGACGGACGACTGTGCGCTGGACTTGTCAGGGGCGCCGTTGCGATGTGCCATGGCTGCACCCTCCTTTCATGAGCTACAGGTCGCGAGGGTCGAAAACCGGGTGGTGAAATCGACGTCGGGAGGTCACCTGTTCGACCGGGCATCTCCCCCCTCTCGGTAAGCGGTCGAGACCGCGGGAGAAATAGGCTCAACCCCACCCGAGCTGAGGTTGACCCCACCCGAGCTGAGGTTGACCCCACCCGAGCTGGGGTAGAACCCCACCCGAGCTGGGGTTGACCCCACCCGAGCTGGGGTTGACCTCACCTGAGCTGGGGTTGACCTCACCTGAGCTGAGGTTGAGCTCACCCGAGCTGAGGTAGAACCCCACCAGCACGAGGCTAGACCGTCAGGTCGCGACGCCCGGGCCTCTTCGCCAGCGAGTAGCGCAGCGCAACCCGGACGCGGGCGCCGTCACCGCCTCACGCCCACCCGCCGCGCGAGCGTCTGCGCGAGGGCGTCGAACTCCTTACGGCAGTCCTGCACTGCGCGCGCGTGGCTGCCCATCGCGCCGTCGGCGGGTCGGAGGGCGAACACCGGCTTGCGCGCCTCCATCGCCATCAGCATCAAGCTGCGATAGTGCTTCACCCGCGCGAGGCACTCGGGGTCGTCCGCCACGTCAGGCGCTGAGCCGCCCTCTTGCCCGAGCACGGCCTTGCGATAGACCGCGGGGATGCGCCGTGACCAGCGCTCGTAGGCTTCAGGAGACTGACCCTGACGACGCAGCGCGAGCTGCTGCACGACGTACCCCGCCGGTCGCATCGGGGCGGTGGGGACAGCGACCTGCGCCTGCGAGAGGGCGCCCTCGGGCCACGCCGCGAGCCGTTGCGCCCACTGCGCGCGCCACTGCGAGAGCGTCGGCCCGAGGTTGCGCAGACCCTGGATGGAGAAGAGGTCCGGCGCGAGGGGGACCACGACGAAGTCCGCGGCGAGCAGCGCCGCGCGGTTGATCGCGCCCAGGTTCGGCCCCACGTCGATGATCGCGAGCTCCGCCCCGAAGGAGGCGCCGGCTCGCTCCAGCGTTCGGTAGAACGCGGTGGTCGCTCGCAGCGCGGCGAGGTCCTGATCGAGCACGCGCGGCCACGCGTCCGCGAGCTTCGCCTCGAAGGCGGAGAGGCCCAGGTCGCCCACCAACAGGCCGAGGTCGCCGAAGGGAGGATCGAGTTCGACCACCCGAGCGGGCGCGATGTCGCCGACCCCGTCGAGGATCGGCTGCACGGCGCCGAGGAGCGTGTCGGGGTGCGCTCCGTCGGGCCAGAGCACCTCCAGCTCGTCGGCGTCGAGGAAGAGGCTGCTGAGGTTCGCTTGAGGGTCGAGGTCCACCGCGAGGGTTCGGTAGCCCAGGTTCGCGAAGGTCCACGCGAGGTGATAGGCGAGGGCGGTCTCTCCGACGCCGCCCTTGTTGTTGAAGAGCGCGACGGAGATCACCCGCGACCTCGCACCGTGACCATGACCCGGTGGGGGTCATCGACGGAGAAGTCGGGCGCGGGGTTGCCGTTGCGCTCGAGCTCGGCGCGGGCGACGGCGACGCCGCGGCCGAAGCGGTTGACGTACCCGAGGACCTTCATCGCCTCGGCGAGCACCGGGTTCCGATACGCGGTCTGCGAAGGGAAGTTCTCCGGACGCGCCTCGCCGTAGAGCCCGCCCGGGTTCTGCACCTCGATGCGGTCGCTGAACCAGTCGATGCGCACGGGGCCCGTGGCCTCGTAGCTGCGATGCATCACCGCGTTCATCACGAGCTCCCGGAGCGCCCGGAGCGGGTAGTCGGCGACCGCGCGCTCCCGCAGCGCCGTCACCGGCACGGGGCGAGAGTTGATGTGCAGAGGGAGCAGCTCGTCGAGCTGCCGCAGCACGCTCAAGAGGTCCCCTGAGATGGCGCGTTCGGCAGGTAGGTCAGCTTGAAGAGGTCGACGCTGAGGTCGGCGAGGGCGCTGCCTCGGCACGGCCGCGCGTCGAAGGTGCGCGCGAGGCTCGACGCGCGGCGCTCGCTCAGCAGTCGCTCCTCGGCCTCGGTAGCGACGGCCTTCCTCGGGCCGACGCGGATCCACACGCGCCCGTCGTAGCGCACGGGCGGCATGTCCGAGGGACGCACCTCGACGACGACCACCTCGTGCCGGCCCCCCTGGAGGGTGCCTCGAAAGACGCTCATCGTCGGGGGCGGGAGGATCTTCCCGTTGGCGCGCAGCCCGCCGAGGTCCTTGAGCAGCTTGTCGGTGACCTTCAACCCGCTCGGGCGCCCGTCGTCGTGGACGCCGATCAGCAGGTAGCCCGGCAGACCATGGCCGGGCAGGTCGTTCGAGAACGCGCAGATCGCTTCGGAGAACTTGGCCTCGTCGTGCGTGGACACCGTGCGCTCGACTCGATCCGCCTCGATGTCGTCCACGAGGTCTTGCGGTTCGTCTTCGCTCAGCACCGCGTCACCTGCCTCGGCCCGTTCGCGAGGATGCACGAGCCGCGTCGCGCTGTCAGGGGAGCGGGCGGCGCCTCTACTGACAGCTACGCGTCTCTCGGTCGCAGAGCCACGCCAGCGCGTGCACGCCGTACTCGCCCTCGTCGCCGTACTCGCCCACGGCGTCGATGACGAGGTAGCGCCCGCCGGGGATGGCGTACGCGCGCAGGCGCGGCTCCGCCACGGGGCGGTCCTCCCACGCGGTGAGCGTCAGCCGCGGGCCGCCCGGCCGCCAGCGCAGCTCGACGCGGTCGGTGCCGCGCTCGGCGGCGTTCTCTCCCCCGCCGAAGGTGTCGCGATGAATCGCGCGCACCGTCGCCCCCGGCGCCCACTCCCAGGGCTCGGCGCTGAGCGCTCTGCGCAGGGGACGCAGGTCGACGAAGCCCTCGGCGATGAAGCGCGCGCGGAGACGTCCGCGGAGCTCGGGCGGCGCGGGCGCCCGGTGCGGGTCCTCGAACCACCCCGCGTCCGTCACGGGGACGAGGCTCCACGACGGGTTCGGTGAGGCGCCGCCGAAGCGCACTTCCCACACGGTGTCGGCGTTCAGGTTGCTCCCGCTCTGGCCCACGAGGCACGCGGGCAGGGAGCGACCCGGCGACCACGCGAAGCACCCGGGCTCCATCGGCGCGTCGTCGGGGATCATCGGCTCCGTCGTGGGCATCGTCCCCGCGAGCGTGACGTCGGGCGCGACATCGGGCGCGCGAGCATCATCGGGAGGGACGTCTGCCGCGGCGTCGAGAGAGGGCGCGGGCCCCGCGTCGATCACGCGCGGCCGCGAGGGAGCGCGCGTCGCCGCGT
>JAEYZO010000698.1 GCA_023428035.1 Pseudomonadota bacterium
CATCTCTCGTGGCGACGGGAGCGCCCTCGTCCGCGAAGTCCATCGCGCGCGAGGAGCGGGCGTCGCGGCTTCGATGTCCATCGTGGACGCGGTCCGCGAGAACCTCATCCAGCGCGTGTCCCTACAGCCATCAAGAGGCGTCGTCGTCGAAGTAGTCCCGATCCACTTCGGGTAGGTAGACGACCTTCCGCGCGACACCTACCTCGTGCTCGATCATCATTCGCGCAAGCTCCACGCCGTCTACGATGACGATGCTCTTCGACGCCTTCGCTGCGGTCCGCTCCGCCTCCTTCGTGACGCGGCCCGTGGTCATCAGCACGCCCTTCGCCGCGTGTCGTGTGTCGAGGGCGCCGATGAAGTCACGCACGACCTCGGGACCGAGAGGTTGTCTCCACCGCTTCGCCTGGATGCACACTCGCTCCAGCCCGAGCCGGTCGAGCGAGATCTCGCCGTCGATGCCGCCGTCACCCGCGCCGCCCGTGTGGCGCAGGTCCTGGCGCCGCGCGCCGTAGCCCATGCGGTGGAGTACGTCGAGCACGATCCTCTCGAAGCGTTCCGTGGGTGCGTCGAGCACCATCGCGAGCAGGTCTGAGGCGACCACCTCGGTGATCTCCCGCACAGCGACTTCCACACGCTCGCGTGCGCTCTTGCCGTCGCTCTCCGCCGGAGCCAGAGAATTCGAGGCCGAGCCCACAGCTACCGGGCGCTCTTCGGCCGCGATCCTCGCGATGTCGGACTCGGAGAGGCGCTTCGATCGCTTGGCCAACGCGACTCCCTCAGGCGTGAGCTTCCAGTAGCCGCGTCGCACGCTCGTCGAGTAACCAGCGCGCTTCAAGCGGTCGTGCGCCCACCCGATGCGACTCTTGTAGACGGGGTACGCGCCGCTCGGAAGCAGTTCTTCGCGCTCCCGCTCTGTGATCCCGAGGTCGTCGGCGACGGCCGACTGGATCTCTGCGACAGGCGCACCGTCGGGCCGACGCGCGAGGTGACGCAGCACGGGCTCGATGCACCGGTCGAAGGTGGGAATGCTCATCGTTTCACAACCCTTTCCGAGCACCGAGGCTGGGCGACCGTATAGACACGCCCCTTTCGAGAGCCCTTCAATCCACGAAGTCGAGGTCAGGGATGTTTCGACCGTCCCGGTTGTAGATCACGTTCATTTTCGGTCTCATCAAAATGATCGCATCCCGCTCCCTCGAACGAGCATCTTCACCGACGAAAACCACAAACCGCAAGGGCTTCTGGAGATTATCCCACTCAAAAAAGATGCGACGCCCTCCTGGGTGTAGGCCAGGAGCGCCACAAATCGCGGCCACAGCTTGACCGATCCGCCTGCCCAGGGAGCGACTTGACCCTACATAGACCAGCGCATCCCCAGCGTAGATGCCATATAGCCCTGGTTCACCATCAAGTGACTGCGGCAACCCTGCCCCGCCAGTGATTTCTTCCCAACTCAGATCGAACGTAGGCGTCACGCCTGAAAGCGCTTCCACGATGTCTCTCCTCTTCAATCCTTCAACGTCCGCACGACGTAGCAACAAAGGGATTACCGTCGGCGACCGCGCCTACTCTGGCGCCCTCTGGGACATTGCCAAGTGCGATCAACAACCGCAGCTCCATTTCGGAGGCGAGCCAGTGCAGTACATCCTTGGCCATCACTGAAACGCACACCATCGGGATCAGCAGCGAGATACAAAGGTCCATCGCCAGAGCGTGCCGAGACTCCCTCGTGAAGCAAGTGGAGTCCCCCATCACGCCAAGTCAAAAGCGCATAGCTGTGGGTGAGCAGCGGACCCGTCCCATCTTCGCTATGAGAACGCAAGTCCACCACCAACATGTTCGCCGTACCAATATGGAATCCGCCCACCCAGGCATAGGTAGTCTGAGTGTAGTCGCCTGCAACATCGAACGGCGTCCATCCTCTCGTTGAACGCTTTAGAAAGACAAGGTTCCACCGACATTCCTGAGTTCCAGGTGGAGTATCCTCGCAGTGACCATCTGGTTCGCTAGCCGGGCGGGTCGTGACGAGTTCGTCGTCGAGTCCATCACCATCTATGTCGAAGTACTCGACCTGCCTCACCCGCACGGCGGAACCCAAAGCTGCCTCCCTTGTTGGACTCATCCGAGGGCGGGAGTCTCCCGAAGTCGCGTCCCAGCCCGAGGAGATTCCAGGCCCCGGCAGGACTTGCGCACTGGCAACGGGATATCCACCGAACCCTGCAATCGCTGCAACGCACCATAAACTCACCGGAGCGCGGCGAATTGCTCGTCTTTCAAACGTCTTCAAAGTGCCTCCACTCGGTTTGGCGCTGATACTGTCCGCCCCGGAATAGTCGTCTTTCCCGTCGCTGCATGTGTGCATTGTATCCCCGTGTACATCCTGGCTCGGCTATCAATCCAAGCAACCAGTACATGTCCGTCAGCAGCGCTCTCGACGGCCTTCGCGCCTCTACCACATCGTGAAGCAGGCAGATACTGAAACCGTGGGCATCTGGTCGATTCGCCTTCACATGAGCCGCCCGCGGTCGTTGGGGAAGTTCCCGTACAGAGTTGCTCCGGCGCCGAACTCTCGGGATCGTTCGAGTCTTGCCAGACCGCGAGTGGCACCGCCGCCCCGGACGCAAAACACAATTTGTTTCAGTACGTTGCAACTGTTTCACCGTGTAAAGGCAGCACCGGGTCGTCGCTGGGTCCGACCTACCCTTCGTTCATGCCGTCGAATCTCGCCGAGATTGATCCCCCGCAGCCCTCCACGGAGCCCGCGCTGGCGCCCCTCAAGCTCAACTGGCTCGAACGGCGAGCGTTTCACTTCGACGGCGCCGAGGACGACCCAGCCATGGCCCGCGGCGACACGCTCGTCGAGGTGACCGCTCGCGCGCTCGCGGGGACGGACCGCGAGGAAGTCCGCCTGCGGATGACCGCGAAGGCCCTCGCTGTCTCGCGGGCGAAGCTCCTCGCGTTCGAGATGCACCTCGACCAGTGCTACGGCCGCGGCAAGGACGCCGAGATCCGGCGGGCGTTGAAGATGGTGGAGGCCGCGCGGCGGTACTTCCTCGCGCTCCTCGCCGAGCATCGCCACGCCTGCGAGGGTGGCCGACGCGCGCCCGTGAAGATCACCGTCGGGCAGGCCGGCGCAGTGAACGTGATGGCCGTCGGCGGGGAGCGGTGATGCCCGCGCGAGAGGACACCCCGCGAGTGTCGATCGCGACCCTGCGCGCGCGGTTCAAGCCCGCGGCCTACCGCAGCCTCGCGTCCGTGCAGCTCGAACACGGCGGCGTCGCCAGCGAGGTCGCCATCACGACGATCCCCGCGCACGGGAGCGTGAAGGCGCCACAGCGGCGGATGGTGTGCCCGCGGTGCGCGAGGGCGGTGCTGGTGTTGGGGGTCGTCGAGGGCTCGGGGTGGGTCTGCGCGGGGTGTGGTCGGTGGCGGAGTCGGGATCGCTCTCGGCGGGTCGTCGCAGCGCTCAGCGCGTCGTCGGCCGAAGCGGCACCAGCATGTGGTTCTGCCAGTGGTTCGAGAGGATGACGAGGTGGAGCATCCCTTCCGGAGCTGCCTCGGTCACCTTCGGCGCGAGGAGGTTCATGCCGGGGACCTTCGACGCGTAGCCCCTGGGGAACGCGCCGATACGCACGCGACGTCGCCCATCGCCGCCCTCGTGGTCGAGGGCGATGGCGAGGAAGTAGTTGCTTGCGGTCCTCGGCTTTCGTCGGCGCAGCTCTCGCACCGCGCGGTCGATGCGAGGGCCGTGTCGCTTCAACAGGCCGGCGACGTCGTCGGGCGAGCCGGGGAGCTCGTAGTCCATGAGGACGTGAAGGAGAGGCTTGTCTTGGGGAGCTGTCTCGATCGTCATGATCGAAGCGTAGGTCGCCCGATCCCGACGCAGACGCGGGAGGAGGTACTGCGTCGCGGAACTCGCTACCCCCCAGCGGGAGCAGGTCGATCCAACTCGCACCCCTCGTCGCGGCGCACGATCGCGGTGAGCGCCTTCAAGTCCGCGCCCCGGAGCGTCCACATCACCGACTCGTTGCGCCGGTCGCGAAGCCGCTCACTCCCGGGGAGCGTCGCCCCGTCGCGGTACGCATCTACTCGGTGCGCGTCGATGATCGTGCCCTTCTGATCTGCCCGTAGCGCCACCCCCGTCTTGAGGAGCGCGGTCTGCGCACGCTTCGCCTGACGCACGACCTCAACGCACGCGACGCGAACGAGGCCGTCAGCATCGGGCGCGATCGACGCACGGCCGTAGCAGAAGTCGTCGAACGTCTGCGCCGCAAGCGCCGTGAAATGACCTGGACGCGCGCGGCGGTAGTAGCGGGCTTCGGTGAGGAGCAACCGAAGGTCGGCGTCCAAGGTCACCCCGCGGTTCGAGGTGGTGCGGTCGTGCTCGACCAGCTCCCGCACCACGGCCCCTACCACCGCCTCGACGTCGGCCTCTTCATCGGGCCCGTCGAGCGCTGACTCGACGCGGGGGAAGGCGCTCCGCATGATCGCGTGTCGCATCCACTCCCCCGTGTCGCATTCGGGGTACGGGTCCACGTCGAGCGCAAACTCGGCGACCTTCGCCACATCCGCGACGACCACGTCGGCCGGCTCGATACGGCCCGTCGTGCTCTTGCGGACCTTGTACTTCGCGGGGAGCGAGAAGTTGATCCACAGGGGGCCTCGGTAGATCTCCCAGGTGCAGGCACCGGGGTCGCCGACCTCGTCGATCACGTCGATCAGGTGCTCCTCGGAGCTCGCCCGGATGAGCGACGCCTCCAACCCAGGCCATCGCACAAGGTAGAGCGGCATGGTGTCGGGAGCGTAGCCTCCCCCTCACCCAGGGCGCGAGTCACCCTCGGCCTGAAGGCGGGGTCGCCCCGGCGATTTGGGTCAGGGCTGCCACCGCGACCCGCACCATCTCGCGGCCACCATGCACAGCGCCGTCGGCCACGGCCTGGGTCAGCGCGGCGACAAGGGCGCTAAGCGGATCGGCCCAGGGAGGCACTAGGGGCGGTTACGCCCGGCCCCCCCAACCTTCTCAGGCACGTCCAGGGCGCCCGCCCGAACCCTCACCCGCCCCGAGGCCCGCTCTCACCCCCTCTACCGCCAGGATGGCTCCCGCCAACTCGATGGCGCGGCGCCAGCGGTGCTCACCCCCGGCGGAGACGGCGAGCGCCAGCCGGACGAGGTCGTCGTCGAGCACCACTGCCGCGAGTTCGTCGGCCAGCTCGTCGGGCGCCTCCCCCTGGGCGACCGCCGCCAAAAACGCCCTCGCTTTTCCGTAGGCCACGCCAAGGCCATTTGGGCTCCAACCTTGCGAAACTTCACCAGTCTCGTTACGCTTCCCAAGCTGAACGTCGCCGGTTCGATCCCGGTCGCCCGCTCCCTCCGAACGACCCACGGCCCGCTGCGAGCACCCCTCCGGCGGGCCGAAGTCATTTCGCCCCATCGCGCGCCGATGCCCGACCGCACCCTCTACGTCCTCCCGGTGTCGCCCTGGTCCGCGAGCGCGCGCTGGGCGCTCGACCACCACGGGCTCGCGTACCGCACGGTCGTTCACGTGCCCTTCCTCGGCGAGCCCCGGTTTCGGCTGGTCGTCGGGCGACGCCCCGGCCGCGCCACCGTGCCCGTGCTCGTCGAGGGCGGGCTGCGACTCACCGAGTCCGTCGACATCGCGCGACACGCCGACCGCCTCGGCGGCGGCGCTCCCCTCTTCCCGCCGGGCCGCGACGCCGACGTGCTCCGCTGGGTGAAGGTCGCCCACGACGCGATGAGCGCGTCCCGGGGCCTCGTGCCGAAGGCCATGCTCGACAGCGACGAGGCCCTCGACGAGGCGCTCCCCGTGCCCGCGCCGGGCCTCGTGCGCGCCCTCGCGCGCCCCGTCACCCGCTACGCCACGCGCTGGTTCGCAGAGAAGTACAACCTCGACCTCGACGACGTCACGGGCGCCAAGGCGGGCCTCCGAGCGGGCCTCGACGCGCTCCGCGAGGGCCTCCGCGAGAGCCCCCGGTACCTCCTGGGCGAGTTCTCCTTCGCCGACATCGCGACCTCAGGGATGCTCCAGGCCGTCAAGCCCGTCGAGCACCCGCGCTACCCCCTCCCGCCCGCGACGCGGCGCGCGTGGGCCCACGACGACCTCGCCGAGGAGTACGGCGACCTCGTCGCGTGGCGCGACGCGCTCTACCGAGACCACCGGGGCTGAGCGATCAGATCTGGCCGCGGAGCGCGTCGAGGCGGAGCTTCCACACCATCAAGATCGCCTCGGCGAAGATCTTTCGAGACATCTTCGAGGCCCCCGCGCGGCGGTCGACGAAGAGGATCGGCACCTCGGTGACCTTCATCCCCCGGAGGATCGCGCGGTAGGTCAGCTCGATCTGGAACGAGTACCCGTTGCTCCGCACCGCCGTGATGTCGATGCGATCCAGCGCCTCGCGGGTGAAGGCCTTGTAGCCCGAGGTGAGGTCGCGCACCGAGAGCCCGAGGATCGTGCGCGAGTACACGCTCCCGCCCTTCGAGATCACGTGCCGCCCCGGGCCCCAACCCTCGACCCCACCACCAGGGATGTTGCGCGAGCCGATCACCACGTCGGCCCCGGCGTCGATCGCGCGGAGAAAATCCGGCAGGTACTTCGGGTCGTGCGAGTGATCGGTGTCCATCTCGAAGACGACGTCGAAGTCGCGGTCGAGGGCCCAGCGAAAGCCTTCGAGGTACGCGCTGCCGAGGCCCATCTTGCCCGGCCGGTGGAGCACCTGTACCCGCGGGTCGCGCGCAGCGGCCTCGTCGGCGAGCGCGCCGGTGCCGTCGGGGGAGTTGTCGTCGACCACCAGCACCGCGGCCTCGGGCAGCACGGCGAACACCCCGGCGAGGAAGCTCGGGAGGTTCTCTCGCTCGTTGTAGGTCGGCGTAATGATCAGGATCCGCCGGGGCATACGCGCCGCCACCGTAGCGACAGCCGCGCGGCGGAAGCAAGCGCGCGACGAAGCCGTTGCGGTGTAGCGTGCGGCCCGCGATGCGCGCCGCGGCGTTGGCCCTCACCCTCACCCTCGTGCCCGCGTCGGCGTGGGCCTCTCCCCCCGAGCTCTTCGGCTTCGGCGCGCGAAGCTCGGCGATGGCCAGCACCGGCGCGTCGTTCGCGGGCGACTACAGCGCGGTCTACGCCAACCCCGCGGGGCTCGGTCACCTCCGCGATCGTGCGTTCACCCTCGGCGTCGCCGGGGCCTCCTTCGCGCTCGACCTCGGTGAGTCGCGCGTCCCCGCCGACACGGGCTTCGGCACCACCATCGGGCTCTCGCTACCCTTGCCCTTCAGGGGCGCGCTGCGGAACCGCGTCGGCGTCGGCCTCGGGTTCTTCACGCCCACCAACGTCGTCGTGCGAGGGAGGATCCTCCGGCCCGAGACGCCGCAGTTCCCGATCCTGCCCGACCGCGTGCAGAGCGTGTCGGTGATGGCCGGCCTCGGCGTCGACCTCGGCTACGGCTTCTCCGTCGGCGGAGGCGTGATGGTCATGGCGGGGCTCACGGGGGCCGTCCTCGTGAGCGCCGACGCCTCGGGCCGCGCGGGGTCGCGCATCGACACGCAGCTCGTCGCGACCTGGTCGCCCGTAGCCGGGGTGCAGTGGCGCGGCAGGCACCTGCGCCTCGGAGCGACCTTCCGCGGCGAGGTCGAGGCGCGCTTCCTCGTGACCATCGAGGCGCGCGACCTCGGGATCAACATCCCCGTGCTGAACATCTCGGGCGTCGCGCAGTACGACCCCGCGCAGCTCCAGCTCGAGGCCGCCTGGGTCGCCAACGGCTGGACCGTCGCCCTCGCCCTCACCGGCAAGCGCTGGAGCGACTGGCCGGGCCCCGTCGAGGCCACCACGCCCTCCTCCCCCGCGCCCCCCGCGGTGGAGTTCTCCGACACGCTCGTGCCGCGCGTCGCGTTCGAGCGCCGCTGGGCCTGGGTCGACGGCACCCGCGTCGCCCTCCGCGGAGGCTACTTCTACGAGCCCTCACCCGCGCCAACAGCGAACGCCTCTCGGGCCTACCTCGACAACGACCGCCACGCGTTCACCGCCGGGCTCGGCCTCGGCGCCCGCGCCGCCGGGTCGCGCCTCGAGGTCGACCTCTGGGCGCAGCTCCACTGGCTCGCGCCCCGCGACGCGACGCTCCCGCAGGGCGCGGTCTCTCACGGCGGCACCGCGCTCGCTCTCGGCTCCACCGCCACGGTGACCTTCTGATGCGCGCCCCCGCGATCACCCTCGGCCTCGCGCTGGTCGCCGCGCCCTGCCTCGCGCGCGCGAACCCCCTCGACATGTACGGCTTCACGTCGCGCTCCGCCGCCCTCGCCGGCGCGGTCACGGGCGACGTCGCGGACCCGAGCGCGAACCACTACAACCCCGCGGGCCTCGCTCGGATGCGCGGCTTTCGCCTCGACGCGGGCTACCTCCACGCCGCGCCCTCGCTCCGACTCAACGGCGCCGACACCGCGGTCGACCCCTCGCGCGGCGCCATCGCCGCCCTCGGCGCTCCGGGCCGTCTCTTCGGCGTGCGCTTCGCGTTCGGCCTCGCGGTGCACCTCCCCGACGACCGGCTCTCGCAGGTGCGCGCGCTCCCGCAGCAGCAGCCCCGCTGGGAGCTCTACGGCGTGCGCCTGCAGCGCCTGTTCGTCGCCGCGAACCTCGCGGTGGCGATCACGCCCTGGCTCCGCGTCGGCGGAGGGCTCGCGTTCATGGCCTCGACCCGCGGCGGCATCGAGATCGAGGGGCGCATCGCGGCGCTCAACCCCAACACCTCGCAGCTCACGCACACCGTCGACGCCGACCTCACCTCGGTGCGCTACCTCCTGCTCGGCGCGCAGGCCGACATCGGCCGGAGGGTGAACGTCGGCGTGTCGTTCCGCGACGAGTTCAGGCTCGACACGCAGCTCGACGCGAACCTCCAGGGGCAGATCGTCGTGGGGCCCATCGAGAACCCGCGGTCCCTCGCGATCCCCGGGGCGTACAACCTCCGCTCGCGCACCCTGACAGCCTTTCAGCCGCGGCAGCTCAACGTGGGCGCCGCGTGGAGGCCGACCGACCGGCTCCGGCTCGGGCTCGACCTCGCGTGGGTGCAGTGGTCCCGCTACGAGAACCCCACGGCGTCGCTCGACGTGAGCCTCGACCTGGTGATCCCGCCGAGCCTCCCTGGGATCTCCCAACCCACCGTGCCGCGCCCCGCGCAGCGGGAGCCCATGCGCTTCAGCGACACCCTGACCGTGAGGGTCGGGGGCGAGTACACGGTCCCGCTCGGGCGGCACAGCCTCGACCTGCGCGCGGGCTACTACTGGGACCCGTCGCCCGTGCCCGCGCAGCCCGGCGTCACCAACTTCGTCGACAACGACCGCCACGTCGCCTCGCTCGGCGCGGGCTTCACCTGGCGCGACCCGGCCCGCTGGCTCGCGGGGGCGATCCACTTCGACGTGCACGCTGCGATGCAGTTCGTCCCCTCGCGCGACTACGCCAAGGCCGACCCCAACGACGCCGTCGGCGACTACCGCGCGGGCGGCACGGCGCTCGTGCTCGGCGCCAACGCGGGGGTGGAATTCCGATGAGGCGCGCGCTCCTCGCCGCGGCCCTCTGCGTGGCGTGCGGCACCCTCACGTCGCCCGGCGAAGGCGACCGCGACCTCCCCGTCGGGCGCGGCGGCCCCTTTCGCCTGCTCGGCCCGGCGGACCTCGACGGGCGCACCTGCGTCGTGAGCGACCGCTCGTCGCGCCTCGACGACCCCTCGGTGGCGCGCGCAGGCGACGGCTCCGTGCGCTTGTACTTCACCGTCGACGACGGGGCCGCGCGCTCGATCTCCACCGCGCGCCTCGACGGCCCGACCGGGCCCGCGGGAGAGCCCACCGCCTCGCTGCGCGCGACGCTCCCCTGGCACGAGGGTTCGGTCGAAGCCCCCGAGGTGATCCGCACGGCCGCCGGCGAGTGGTGGATGCTCTACGCGAGCGCTGGAGGCATCGGGCTCGCGCGGAGCGCCGACGGAGTGAGCTTCACCGCCGACCCCGAGCCGCTCCTCAGGGCGGACGCCACGACGGGCGAGTCGACGCCCGCGCGGAGCCCCGCGGTGGTCGAGAGCGCGCCGGGGCGCTTCCTCGTCGCGTACGAGAGCGCGGGAGCGGTGTGGGGCGCGGAGCTCGTCGCCGCGACGGGCGCGGTCAGCCGTCTCGACGGCGACCCGGGCGTCGACGGTCGGCAGCCGCTGCTCGCGCCGAGCGACGACGCCGTGGACGCAGGGGTCGTCGGCTTCGCGTCGGGCTCCGTCGGAGACCCCTCGCTCACCCTCGAGAGCACCGCCATCGGACGGTCGCTCTGGAGGCTCTACGCCACCACGCGCAGCGCCCCCGTGCGCTCCGACGCCGGGGTCGCCCCGCTGCTCACGCTCGGGGTCGCGGGCAGCTTCGACGGCCTGCGCTTCAGCCGCGACGCGAACCCCACGCTGCGCGCCCGCTCCGACGGGACGGTCACGTCTCCGGACGTGCTCGCCGACGGCGCTCGGAGGACCTGGCTCTACGCGGGAGGGCGCTGCGACAGCGCGGGGAGGGTGCGGGGGATCGTCGTCGCGGTCGCCCCGGGGAACGCGTCGGTGACGCCCTGAGCCTGTGGCCCGCGGGCGACACCGTGGAGCAGCGTCACGGGATGGCGCGGCACTCCGCGGCCCAGCGACCGCCCAGGGCGACGCAGCGGGCGCGCGCCTCGCGGGACCCCTCCCGGTTGCCCGTCTGCTGACGCGCGGCGGCGAGGACGAACCAGGCCTGCGC
>JAEYZO010000703.1 GCA_023428035.1 Pseudomonadota bacterium
CCCCCATGGAGTGGCTCACCCGCGTCGACGACCGCGTGACCTCGGTCGTCCCGCGGGTCGACCAGGTCGTGCCCTCTCCGAGCGGCGCGCTCCTCGCGGCGTTCTGCACCCGCAGGTCAGACCCCGACCTCGTGCGCCGCGAGCGCGTCTACATCATCGAGCCCTCCACCGGCCGCGAGGTGGTCGCCCTCGACGGGCCGGAGATCCTCCGCGGCTTCGCGTGGGTCGGCGACGACGCGCTGCTCGTGCTGCGCGACCGCGACGTCGGCGGCGCCACGCTGCGGCTGCACGCGATCCCCGACGGAGGCGCCGTGGCCGAGCTCCCCCTCGCGGAGCTGAGCGCCGGGCCCGTCGCCATCGAGCTCAGCGCCGACCGCAGCCGCGCCCTCGTCGCCCCCTGGTGGATGATGTCGCGCCGGGCCTCCGCCGCCCGGGTGGTGGTGCTCCCCTCCCTCGCCCCGCTCGCGCGCGTCGGCGAGGGAGACGTCCCCGACGTCGCGGAGGCCGGCACGCGCCCGCTGTGGGCCACCCTCGACCCCGACGGCGCCCGCACCCTGGTGCTCTGGGGCGACTTCGAAGAGGGAGGCTACCTATCCGTCTTCCCCACCGACCTGCGCGCCCGGCGACCGCCTCCGATCAGGGTCGAACGCGCCGGCTACTACGCCGCGTGGTGGCTCTCTCGCGACAGGGTGCTGTTGGCCGCGCGGGAGACCTTCGACCCCGGGGCGCTGCCCTGCGTGGTCGAGCTCGACCGGGGCGGGGTCTACTCCCTCCCGACTCCCGCCCTTCACAAAGAGGTGATCGCCCGCGCGCTCCGCCCCGACCTCGACGGTCGCCGAATCGCGGTCCTCTCGCAAGACGCCGCCCGTGATCTCCACCTCTCGCTCGTCGACCTCGCCTCCCTCCGCGGCACCGACCCGCGCCCCTGGCGCCACTCCCTCCGCTTCGCCCTCGCCCTCTGCTGGACCTCCCCCGGCGCGATCATCACCGCCTGCGCCGAGCGCGGCCGCGTCCACCTCGCCCGCTGGTCCCCCGACGGAGGCCCCGCCGTCGACCTCACCACCGTCGAGCACGCCTCCTCCCGCAGCGACTTCGCCCTCTCCCCCGTCGACCACGACACCGTCACCCTCTCGCAGCCCTTGGACGCGGGCGGCTTCACGGTCTCCCTGGTCAACGCTCACCCTTGAAATAGCCCGAAGGGCCCCGCCGCGACGCGACGGAGCCCTCCGTGGTGTTCATTGAAGGGTCGCTCCACCCTTCACCGTTGTCGCTTCAGCGGTTGTCGCGCACGCGGATCACCGCCAGCTCGTTGAGGTAGCACTCCAGGTTGGTGTACCCGGTCACCCCGGTCATCGAGACCGAGAGGTTGGTCCCGTTGTGGTCCGCCACGTTCGGGTTCAGGCCGCGGGCCGTCTCCCACGCGTCGGGCATGCCGTCACCGTCCGAGTCCACCGGCGCGGAGCCCGTGGTGGGGGTGCGCAGGGCGTCGTTCGCGGGGTTCGTGTTCGACGCGCGGCTGTCGATGGTGCCCGACGAGACGAAGCCCATCAGCCGGGTGTCCATCGGGTCACGCGGGAAGGCTCCGGCGTTGCCCGCGGCGTGCGCCCTCACCTGCGACGCCGGCATCGCCGTCGTGGTGGGGAACGCGTGGGGCGACGTGCGGCCCCAGGAGGGACGGGTACCCCCGCCGCCGCTGTAGTTGTTGCAGCAGTAGTTCAGGTCCCAGTCGGCGCGGCTCGCCCAGAGGTTCGAGCGGTTGTCGTTGAAGTACGCCGAGGTGCCCGTCGAAGAGGGCTGCATCCAGATCACCCCGAAGCGGTTGGAGCTCGGCGCGAAGGACTGATTCCCGATCCAGTTCATCTGGTAGAAGATCCACGACCCCGAGTTCGAGCCCGAGATGTTCGTCGGGTTCACGTCGATAAAGTACCGCTGGTCCCAGATCAGGTTGTTGACCATCTCGACGCGCATCGTGGTGCCCGCCGCCGCCGAGCCGCTCTCGCGAGAGAACTCCGGGAAGCGACCCTGGATGCGGTTCCAGGTGTTGCGCACCAGCGAGAGCTGGTCGAGGGCGTAGCCCGCCGCGGGGTTGGTGTAGTTGATCAGCATCCCGCCGTAGTTGGCGTGGTCGCCCACCGTCTCCGCGAAGATCGAGTCCTGGATGGTGAGGTTGTTCGCGTACGAGATCTCCACGGCCTCGTCCTGGGCGTTGCCCATCGAGAAGTGGTCGATGATCGCGTTGCGCACGTAGCGCATCCGGAGCCCGTCCGGGAAGGAGCCGCCCGCGGGCCGCGACCGCACGTGGCGGGCGATGACGTTCGAGATGCCCCGCGCGCTGGAGCCGCACTGCTGGTCGCAGTAGGGCTGCTCGGTGGTGTCGAAGCCGCGCACGGTGATCCCGCTCGGCGAGGTCTGCCCCGCGATGGTCACGTCGCCGCTGGAGAGGTGCACGTCGCCGTTGATCACGCCGCTCACCTTGAAGAGAACGTAGCGGCGACCGGTCTGGTCGAGCGCGTCCTGGAACGAGCCGGGGCCCGAGGTGTTCAGGTTGGTCACGTAGATCACCCGGCCGCCGCGGCCGCCCGTGGCCGCCGCGCCCCAGCCCTCCGCCCCAGGGAAGGCCCGCAGACCGTTCGAGGGCGTCTGCGCGCTCGCCGGAGGCGGCGCGGCGGTCGAGCCGGTGTCCGTCGTCGTGGTCGTGCCCGAGTCACGCGGGCCGGTGTCCGTCGTGGTCGTCGTGCCCGAGTCGCGAGGGCCCGTGTCGGTCGTGGTCGTCCCCGCGTCGCGGGGCGCGGTCGAGGCCGTCGCCGTCACGGGGGTGCAGGCGACGTAGCCGCGGAGGGCGTAGCAGTCGTTGTCGCGGTCGCAGTAGCACTTCGCCTCGCCGGGCCAGCAGTAGCGGATCTGCCCCGACGCGTTGCGCGGGTCGCCGCGGTCGTCGAGGGTCACCGCCTCGCGGCAGGTACGCACACGGATGTCGTCAGCCGAGCTCTCCGGCGCGTCGTCCACGGGGGCGCAGCCCGCGGCGAGGAGCATCGTGATGACAGACAGAGCCGAGAGGGATTGGAGCCGGTTCATGGGTCGGGAGAGAAGCGGCCCACTCCCATCAAGGCAAGGAACCATTGCGATGATTCTTTATCTCTACATCGATGTTCATTGTGAACAACGAGCGGTGTCGGTAATCACCGCGGCGGCGCCCACCCGCCAGCGCCTCACCTCCGCCCACACGAATTCAGGGAATCTCCCCGCGCAGGTGCCCCAGAAACCTGGAGACACCCTCGACGCCGCACGCCTACAGGTCACAGGCCTGACCATCCGAGGCCCGCAGTCCGCGGGCGTGAATTCTCGTTCACCCTCCGCCCCTCGCCCCCGCCCGTCGCCGCCCTGACAGCGATAACCCAGTGATTCCCAACGGTTGATCCACCGCGACACGAATGTCAGGGCCGCCCCGCGCCGCGTACTTCCCGCCCGCGCGCCCCCCGCGATAC
>JAEYZO010000710.1 GCA_023428035.1 Pseudomonadota bacterium
GGCCTACCGCTGGTGGAACGGGCGCGGCCCGACCGTCGCCCGGGGAGGGCTGGAGCGCGTGCCCCGACTGGAGGCTCGCGGGCGACGGGGGGTTGGCGCTCGGAGACGCGGGGCCCGGCTCGGCGTAGCCGCCGCGCGCGGCGCAGCCCAGGAGTGCGGTGACGGCGACGAAGGCGCGAGGTGACATCTGGTCACGGTGTCCACCTGCGGCCTGAGCGTCAACAACTGCGTTGCGCGGCGGCGCGCCGTGCTGACATCACGGTGCGGTGATGGAGAGAGAAGCGATCGTCGCGCTCGACAAGCGGCACGTGTGGCACCCCTACACCGCGATGGAACGGTACATCGCCGAGGGAGACCCCATCGTCGCGGCCTCCGCCGAGGGTCCGTGGATCACCGACCTCGACGGCCGCCGCTACTTCGACGCCAACAGCGCGTGGTGGACCGCCAGCCTCGGCCACCGCCACCCCCGCCTCGTCGCGGCCCTCGCGGCGCAGGCCGCCTCGCTCACCCACGTCGCCTACGGAGACTGCGTGCACGAGCAGGCCGCGCGCCTCGCGTCTGAGCTGTGCGCGCTCGCCCCCGCGGGGCTATCCCGCGCGTTCTACACCGACGACGGGAGCACCGCCGTCGAGGCCGCGGTGAAGCTCTGCGCGCAGCTCCACCGCCAGCGCGGCTCGCGGCGATCGCGCTTCGTCGCGCTCTCGGGCGCGTTCCACGGAGAGACCACCGGCGCGACCTCACTCGGCGGCATCGAGGCCTTCACGCGCCCCTTCGACAGCGTTCGCTTCGAGGTCGTGCGCGTGCCCTCCCCCTCCGAGGCCTCCGCGGGCGAGGGCTGGGAGCGCGCCTTCGGCGAGGTCGAGCGCGCCTTCGCGACCCACGGCGACGAGGTCGCCGCGGTGGTGATCGAGCCCGTCGTGCAGGGCGCCGCGGGGATGCTGATCCACCCCCCGGAGTACCTCCGCGCGCTGCGCGAGCTCACACGACGTCACGGCGCGATGCTCGTCGCCGACGAGGTCTTCACCGGGCTCTACCGCACGGGTCCCCGCTGGGCCTGCGACCACGCGGGGGTGGCACCCGACCTCCTGTGCCTGTCGAAGTCCCTCTCCTCGGGGGTGCTGCCCTTCGGCGCGGTGCTCGCGAGCGACGAGGTCTTCGCGGGCTTCTCCGGGGGCCGCGACCGCGCCTTCCTCTACGGCCACACCTACTTCGGCAACCCGCTGGGCTGCGCCGTCGCGCGCGCCGCGCTCTCGGTCTACCGCGACGAAGACATCCCCGCGCAGGTCGCGCGCTCGGCCCCGATCATCGCCGCGCGCTTCGCCGAGATCGCCCGCCGCCCCGGCGTGGTTACGCACCGCGCGCTCGGGATGATCGGCGCTGTCGACCTGGGCGCCGAGGGATACCTCTCCGACGAGGGTCGGCGCGTCTTCGACGCCGCGCGGCGCCGCGGGGTGTGCCTGCGCCCCCTCGGTGACACGGTCTACGTCACGCCCCCCCTAAACACCTCGGAGCGCGACCTGCGCTGGCTGCTCGATGTCGTGGAGGAGAGCCTCGACGAGGCCCTCTCCCTACGTCAACCTGCCGTTCCCCTGTGAGCAGGTTACTTGGAGCGGGTGATGGGATTTGAACCCACGACGTCAACCTTGGCAAGGTTGCACTCTACCACTGAGTTACACCCGCAGAGTGGAGGGGGTTTGTATCCAAGCCCTCGCTGGCGGTCAACAAGAAAAATCGGCCCGGCCGCTCACTCGTAGCGGAGGCCCTCGACGGGGGTGAGCCGCGACGCCCAGAACGCGGGCACGAACGAGGCGGCCGAGGCGATGACCATGGCCACGACCCCCGTGAAGACGAACTCGCTCACGCTCGGCCGCACGGGCACGTACCGGATGAGGTAGACCTGCGGGTCGAGGGGGTACCTGAAGCGCAGGAGGAGCTGGCAAGTGGCGGCGCCGAGCGCGAGGCCGACGCTGGTGCCGAGGGCCCCGACGGCCAGGCCCTGCGCGAGGAAGATCCTCAGGATCGAGCCCTCGCTCGCGCCCATGGTCTTGAGGATGGCGACCTCGCGCTTGCGCTCGAGCACGACCATGACGAGCGTGGCGATCACGTTGAAGGCCGCGATCACGATGATGATCGTGATGACGAACGAGAGCGCGAGCTTCTGGAGCGCGAGGGCGGTGAAGAGGTTGTGGTTGAGCGCCTCCCAGTCGAGGGTGTGGTAGGCGCCGCCGCCGAGGGCCCGCTCGATGCGTCGACCGACGGCGCGCGCGCGGTCGATGTTGCGCACCTTGACCTCGACGCCGGTGACCGCGTCGCCCTGGTCGAAGAAGCGCTGCGCCTGCCAGAGGTCGACGTAGACGAGGCGCGAGTCGTACTCGTCAAAGCCCGCGTCGAAGACCCCCGTCACGCGAAAGTCCCTCGCTCGCGGGGTGGCGCCGCTGCGCACCAGGGCCGCGTCGGCGCCCGTCAGGGGAGAGATGATCCGTACCTGGTCGCCGATGTGGAGGCCGAGGTTCTGCGCGAGGGTCTTGCCGACGATCACCCCGGGGAGGCTCGCGTCGTCGCGGCGAGGGCCGCCCGACTCGCGCGCGACCTGCTGGGCGAGCTCGTCGAGGGGGTCTGACGCGTCGTCGGGGGGGAGCTCGTAGGCGGGCGTCGCGCCGGAGGGGAGGAGGTCTGCGGTCGGGGCCGAGGGCGCGCTCGGAGGCGCTGGAGCGGGAGCCGGCGCAGCGTCGACGGGGTCTGGCGGGAGCGCGACGGGCTCGACCACGCCCCCGGCGAGGTCGCGGCGTGCGCGAGAGATCCAGTCGTCGAGGCTGTGGTCGTCGCGGGTGCTCGCGGGCTCGTTCGGCGGCGCGGGGGGAACGCTCCCGGCGGGGCGCAACCCCGCGAGGCTCCCCTGGATGAGGTAGGTCGGCAGGTCGAGCACCTGCCCGAGGAGGTTCGGGTCGACGCCCTTTACCAGCACGCCCGAGATGCGCTCTCCCCTCGTGATCATCATCGGGTTGATGAGGAAGGGCGCTGCCCCGACGACCCCCGGCGTCGCCCGGGCCGTGGCCATCACCTCGCGGTACTCGCTGAAGTCCCAGCCGTACTTCAGCACCAGCACGTGGGCGTTGACGCCGAGCACCTTGTCGCGGAAGGCGTCTTGGAACCCCGAGGTGATCGCGAGCACCGCCGAGAGAGCCCACACCCCGAGCGCGATGCCCACCACCGCGATGCCCCCGATGACCGAGACGAAGGTGCGCCGGCGCGCGCGGAGGTAGCGCGCGGCGACGACGAGGGCAAAGTCCACGGCGGCTGTGTACCGCGGCGCCTCCGCCCTGCCAATCGCCGCGTAGACATCGCCGCGCGGCGAGGGATAATTCCTCCGTGCGCTTCTTACTTACCGCCACGCTCGCGCTCGCCGCGGGCTGCGGGGCTTCGCCCTCGACGATGCTCCCCGCCACCGACGCGGGGTCCTCGGTCGACCGCCCGGCGCCGAGCTGCGCGCTCGCGTTCGAGCCCAGGGCGAGCCTCGCCCTCCCCCCCAACGCGCGGGTCACGTTGCAGGCTCGTCTTTCGCCCGCGACCGATGGCGAGGTCGTGCGCTTCGGCCTCATCGGAGACGCCGCAGACGCCGCGCTGCTCTCCACCGAGGCCACGGTCGACGTCGCGGGGGTCGCGTCGACCGTGCTGGTCGCGTCGACGGACCGCGCGTCGTTCCGCGTTCGAGCGACGGCGCCCTGCGGGGTCGAGGTCTACGTCGACGTCACGGTCTCGGAGCGGCAGCGCGGAGAGATCGTCGCAGAGGCCGTGTACCGCGGCGCCCGACGTCCGCTCGAGCTGGAAGTGCTCCTTGTCCCGGGCGCAGAGTGCCTGCCAGACCCCGCGCCGAGCGCATCGAGCCGCGCGACGGTGCCCCTGCCTGGCGCGACGGTGCGCTTCGGCGACCTGCCCGACAACGCCCAGTTCGTCCTCCAGGGCCGCGCGCGGGGCGATGGCGTCACCCTCGCGCAGGCCTGCGC
>JAEYZO010000739.1 GCA_023428035.1 Pseudomonadota bacterium
CTCCACCACCCCCGACGCCGCGACCACCGACGCACCCACCACCGACACACCCACCGCCACCGACGTCGCGACCGACGCGCCCGTCGACGCCGCCCCCGACCCCTGCGAGGGCGAGCCCGCCCCGCGCGAGTCCGTGCGCCCCACGCGCCTCTACCTCACCCCCGGCTCCCGAGCCACGGTGCAGGTCCTCCTCGGCCGCGACCGCTGCTCGCCCATCTCCCTCCCCGTCTCCAGCGCGAGCGCGGCCGTCGCCACCGCGGGAGCCACCTCCCTCGCCTTCGTCCCGGGGCAGTCGAACACCACCGTCGAGGTCACCGCCGTCGCCCAGGGGCAGACCACCGTGAACGTCGGCGGCGCCACGGTCTCCGTCACCGTCGCCCCCGCGGGCCTGCCCGCCTGCCCCACCGACGCCGCCCCCGCCACGGGGACCCTCATGGCCGGCGGCGAGGTCCGCGGAGCGACAGGCACCCCCCTCGCCCAGGCCTCGGTCTCCCTCGACGCGCGCTCCACCATCGTCCCCGCCACCCCCGTCACCGTGCGCTGCGCCGCGCCGCTCTCCCTCTCGGGCTTCACCGCCATCTCCCCCGCGGTGCGCTTCGACCCCGCCGCCACCCAGATGATCCGCGAGGCGCGCTTCACCCTCCCCGTCGACCCCACGCGCGTACCTCCGGGCTATGAGCTCCAGATCGAGCTCGCGCACCTCTCGCCCGGCGCGAGCGCACCGCGGCTCGTGCCCGCCGCCGACGTGCACCTCACCGACGACGGCCGCGCCGTCACCTTCCGCGCGCCGCGCCTCGGCACCTGGCAGGCCGTCGTGCGCGACAACCTCGGCGCCCGCCGCTCACGCCGCCGCTTCACCTACCACGCCATCCTCGGCGTCTCGATGGGCTCCGCGGGCGCCGGAATGATCGGCCTGCGACACCCCGAGCGCTTCGACTTCATCGCCCCCATGGGCGGCCCCGTCGACTGGAACTATCTCACCCGCTACATCCGCACCTACCACGTCGCGGGCTTCTGCACCGCGGCCGAGCGCGCGATGAACCCCACCGCGTGCGAGATGGGCGCCTCGGTCGACCGCACGCCCCCCGTCACCGACCTCTACGAGCGCCGGCAGACCTTCGAAGAGTGGTTCTTCCCCGACGAGGTCAGCAACCAGAGCCAGGGCGGCACCTTCGACCGCCACTCGTACATCCAGATCTTCCGCGACCTCACCCGGATGTTCGGCAACGCCATCGTCCCCGCGGGCGCGACGGGCATCCTCCCGCGGGGCGTGCCCGACACCGAGCTCACCCGCTCAGACCGCGACCGATGCTCCATGCCCGTCACCCTCATGGGCTGGTACGACCGTCGGTACAACCCCGACGGGAGCCTCCCCGTCATCACCTTCTGCGACGGTCAGCACGCGCCCAACCGCCGCGGCCTCTGGGACGGCGGCGCCGGGAACTTCCCCATGGAGGTCACCCTCGCCGTCGACGTGAACCGCAACGGACGTCGCGACCGCGGCGAGCCCGTGCTCGAGCAGTTCTACGAACCCTTCCGCGACGTGGGCGCCGACGGCGTGCCCTCCGCCATGGAGCCCGGCTACGACCCCGCGACCAACCCCGACCCCGCGGGCGACGACTACGACCGGCAGTTCAACCCCGGAGGCACCGAGGGCAACTACACCCGCGACGAGGGCGAGCCCTTCGAAGACGTCGGCGTCGACGGCGTGGCTTGCCCCGCGGGCCAGACCTGCCAGTACGACGTCGGCGAGGGCAACGGCCGCTGGGACCAGAACCCCGGCCTCGCGCGCTTCATCGAGGTCAACCCCCGACGTCTCGCCGCCACGCTCCCCGCGGCGACCCTCGACCGCCTCGCGATCTGGTCCGACGGCGGCGCGAGCGACCTCTTCATGTTCGGCGCGGTGTCGAACCACTTCGTCGGCGGCCTCGCGCAGCAGGGCCGGCCGGTGCACTACTTCAACAACTTCGCCCCGCTCGGCGCCGAGCGCGTGAGCGAGACCTCGTTCCCCTACGACGCCATCGACTGGGCGCGCGTGCCCTCGACGGTGATGCTGCGCTACGGCCAGGCCGACCCGACCTCCACCGAGTACCTCGCCGGCGACGGCGCTCACGTCGGCACCATCCCGCAGATCACCAACCGCCTGTACTCCTCCCTCTTCTGGATGTCGGCCCGCTGGCCCGGCGGCGACCGCCGACCCGCGCGCTACTCCACCGAGGCCGACAACGCCGGCCGCTGCGCCAACGGGCACTTCTGCACCTTCGACTTCACCTCCGACCGCGCCAACCGCACGGGCCCCGTGAGCGTGTACCTCCCGCCGGGCTACCACGACCCCGAGAACGCCAACGTGCGCTACCCCGTGGTGTACTTCCTCCACGGCTACGGGCAGCAGCCGCAGGACCTCGTCGCCACCGGGCTCATCGTCGGGAACTTCATGTCGAGCGCCAACCTCCCCTCGTGGCGGCGCCCGCAGAAGTTCATCATGGTCTTCCCCGACGGCCGATGCCGCCCGCAGGACAACTGCCTCCGCGGCACCTTCTACACCGACTCCCCCGTCGGCAGCGCCCGGATGGAGTCGTACTTCCTCGACCTCTACGACTACATCGACCGCTCGTACCGCGTGCGCATGCCCGAAGAGATCGAAGTCACCGAGTGACCCCCCCCGCCCTCGAGTCGCACCCGGGTCTCACGGTCACCGAGCGCCGGGTGCGCGCGAGGGAGGGCCACCAGCTCCGCGCCGTCACCGTCCACCCCGAGGGAGCGCCGCTCGCGACGGTGCTCTTCATCGCGGGCTTCTCCCCCGACCCGGTGCACCTCCCGGGTCGCGAGTCTCTCTTCACCCCGAGGCTCATGGCTGACCTCGCGCGCGCGGGCTTCGCGGCCCTGCGCGTCGAGAAGCGCGGCGTCGGAGGCAGCGAGGGGGCCCACTGCCGGGACATCGGTTTTGACGCCGAACAGTCCGACCTGAGGGCCGCGGTGCGCTCGGTGGAGGGGCCGCTGTTGATCTTCGGTCACAGCCTCGGGGCGATGCACGCGCCGATGGTGGTCGACGCGGCGCGCGACCTGCGCGGGATGGTGCTCTGGGGCGCGGGCCTGCGCACGTGGACGGAGTACTGCGACGCGCTCACCCGCCGCACGGTGTCGCTGATGGGCGACGACGAGCCCCACGCCGAGTCGGTGGTGCGCGCGCAGCAGAGGTTCTTCGCGCGGGTGCTCTTCGACGGGTGGAGCCTCGACGAGGTGATGGAGCGCGAGCGCGACGTGAAGGGCTACCTCGGGTGGCTCGGCGTGAGCGGCGGGTACGTGCACCGCCGCACGCTGGAGTACTGGCGCGGCGTGTACGAGGCGCGGCTCGCGGAGCCCCTGGTGAGGTGCGGCGCGCCGGTGCTGGCGGCGTGGGGAGAGAGCGACTGGCTGAGCTTTCGCGACGAGCACGAGGGCATCGCGCGGGTGGTGAACGACGCGCGACCGGGCGAGGGGAGCTTCATCGCGGTGCCGGGGGTGGACCACTTCCTCCACGCGCGGCCGACGATGCAGTCGTCCTTCGACGGCGAAGGCCGGGGCGAGTACACCCGCGCCGCGGTGGAGGCGCTGCTCCCGTGGATGCGCGCGCGGGTCGGGGCGTAGTCAGCGGCTCTGACGGGCCATCACCCGGTCGAGCACCGACTCGATCACGTCGTAGCGCGTCGCCAGGAGGAAGTACTCGTCCTCGGGCACCTCGCCCATCGCGGAGAGCGCGTCAGCGATGGCGGCCTTGGCCTTCGGGTCGGCGTTGAAGCCCGCCGCCTCGCCCTCGCGCTCCGAGAGGGTCATCGCCTCTTCGGCGAAGTGCGACGGCGCGCACGACAGCCCCGCGCCCTCGAACGACAGCCTCCACACGTCGTCGTCCTCCTCGGTGGGGGGCATCCACCGCGCGGGGAAGGCCCCGCGCAGCACCTCGCCGAAGTACGCCCCCGCCGCCGTCGCGATCACCGCCCGCACCTCGGGCGCCGAGCCCGCCGCGCCCTGCAGGTAGTGGTCGAGCAGCGGGAGCGTGTCGCTCGTGTAGTCGAGCTCCACCGCCGTCGCGCGGTGCACGTACGCCACGCACGCCCCCGCGAGCTCGGCGATCACCTCGGGCGCCTCAGGGCGCTCGGCCTCCTGCACCTCGTCGCGTTCGTCTTCCACGGCGCGGGGGAGTGCCACATCACAGCCCCCGCGACCAGGGGTAGAGATCGCCCCACCCCCTCGGCGATACTGCCGGCCCGATGAGCACCCACCGGGCCTCAGGGGTCCACGAGCCGCCCTACACCGGCGCCCTGGGCGTCACCCGCCGAGAGCACTTCTACGTCCCGACGCCCGACGGCGCGGCTCGGCGCGTGGAGCTCGTCACGGCCATCAACGCCCTCACCGACCCGGTGCTCGCGCGGCACTGCCTCGACGGCTCGCTCCACCGCGTCGACAACGTCGACCACGCCGTGCCCGTCGTCTACCACGACCCCGCCAACCGCCGCTTCGTGCTGGTGGTGCCCGCGGCGCGCGCCCACGAAGACCTCATCCTCCGCGCGGCGCTGCTCCAGCAGCTCGCGGGAGAGACCTCCGAGCGCATCCCCTCGTACGTGCGCGAGGCCCCCTCGGTGGTGGGCCCCGCGGGGCTGCGCGCCTGGCTCGACCGCGGGCTCACCGGCCCCCGAGACCCCGCCCTCGCCGCCCGCGAAGACCGCATCGAGAAGCGCGCCGAGGACGTCACCCGCCGCGAGGACGACCTCCGCGCCCGCGAGGCCGAGCTCACCCGCCGCGAAGAGGCCGTCTCCGCCGACGAGGAGCTCATGCGCGCGAACATGGCCGCCCTCGCCGCCCGCGAGAAGGTGCTCCGCGCCCGCGAGGACGAGCTCGACCGCCGCGAGTCGTCGCTCACCGCGCAGGCCGAGACCGTGCCTCCCCTCGACGGGGTGATGGAGATCCAGCCCGAGGCCCCCGACGAGAGCGTGGAGCTCGAGCCCGAAGAGACCACCGGGCGCATCTCCGTCGCGGCGCTCCTCCCCCACGACGCCGCGCCCGCGGGCATCACCCGCGAGACCCTCGAGCTCGACCCGCTCCCCGCGCAGGAGCTCCTCGCCCACGACGCCTCGCCCCGCGACGACGGCGAGGGCGAGCTCCGCGACGACGAGGTCTCGGTGGTCGAGCCCACCCCGGCGCCGGAGCCCGAGAGGGAGTCCTGGGCGTCGCTGCCTCGCGTCGCCGTGGTCGAGGGCGCCGTGCGCCTGTGGCTCCGCGGAGGCCCCGACGAGGCCCGAGCCCTCGCCGCGGGAGACGTGAGCCCGGTGCTGCAGGCCGACCCCGACGCGCCGGAGCCCGTCGCGCTCCTCTCGCTGCGCGACGTGGGCGGCGCCACCCTCGCCCGCGTCGCGCTCGACCTCACGCGCCCCGACGACCGCGCCGTGATCGAGGCCCTCGCGAGGGACTTTCGCCTCCGCGCCGAGCTGGTGAGCCCCGCGGGCCGCGCCCTCGCGGTGCAGGGCTGCTCGGCCCCGTGCGAGAGCGTCGCCACGCGCTGCCTCGCCCCCGGCGGCCGGCTGATCGCCATCGTCCCGAACCGCCGGGGCGCCTGGGCGAAGCTGGACACCACGCCGTTCGGCTATGGCCGGCCGTTCAGCCGCAGC
>JAEYZO010000749.1 GCA_023428035.1 Pseudomonadota bacterium
GGTCTCCACCGCGCGCTCCACCGCGGCGGAGGGCGCGAGCACGCCGTCGTGGGCGTAGTACCCCACGCGCAGCCGCGGGACCTCGACGCCCACCGGGTCGACCCAGGGCAGGGGCGGCACCCGCGGGTCGAGCGCGCTCATCCTCGCAGGGTCGAGCGCCGAGAGGAACAACCACAGGTCCTCGGTCGAGCGCGCGAGGGGACCCGGCACCGAGCGGATGCCCTCCTGCCCCTTGAGCACGCCGTACTGCCCCGTGGTGGGGAGCCGGTCGAGCGTGGGCTTGATGCCGAAGACGCCCGTGACCGCGGCGGGCGAGCGGATGCTCCCGCCGATGTCGGTGCCGAGCCCGAGGGGGCTCATGCCCGAGGCCACCGCGGCGGCCTCTCCGCCGGAGGATCCACCGGGGGAGTGCGCGAGGGAGAAGGGGTTCGCGGTCTGCCCGAAGATGGGGTTGCGGCTCTCGGAGAAGAGCATCGTCTGCGAGAGGTTGGTGCGGCCGAGGATCACCGCGCCGGCCTCACGCAAGAGCGTGATCATCGCGGCGTCGCGGGTCGCGCGGTGCCCGCCGCGGTTGGGGATGCCCGCGGTGGTGGCGAGGCCTTCGAGGTCGAAGCACTCCTTCACGCTCACGGGGACGCCGTGGAGGGGCCCGCGCACGACGCCCCCGCGGCGCTCGTCGTCGAGACGTCGCGCGTCGGCGCGGGCGGTCTCGGCGAAGACCCGCGTGAAGGCTTTGATCGCGCCGTCGTGGCGCGAGATGCGCGAGAGGTGGGCCTCGACGAGCTCGGCGCTGGAGAGGGCTCCGCGCTCCATCGCGCCGCGCATGGCCGAGGCGGTGAGGGTGCAGGGGTCGGTCACGGGGTCTCTCCTCGGGCCTCGTGGATGAGCCGGTCGCGCAGGGCGTAGAGCCCCGCTTCGAGGCCCACGGGGTACTCGTGCGGGTTGTCGAAGCGTCGCACCGTGGGGTGCAGCGAGGCGAGCTGCGCGGCGGTGCGCGCGCGGGACTCTGCGAGGGTGGGCGGGGCGTAGACGAGGCTCCCGCCGCGGAAGACCGGCACGAGGATGTCTTCGTGCGTGAGGTCGTCGTCGAAGCGGCGGCGGCGGTGCGGGCCGAAGGGGTCGACCATGACGGGCGAGGGGGCCTCTCCCGAGAGCTCGTCCCAGATCATGTCGGCGACGAACTCCCCGTCAGGGCGGCGGAAGCGCCTCACCTGGTGCATCCCCGGCGTGGAGATCTTCACGGACTGCTCCGAGAGCTTGATGCGGTGCTGCCACGCGCCGCCCGCGTCGCGGATCGCCGCGAGCTTGTACACGCCCCCGAGCGCGGGCTGGTCGTAGGCCGTGACGAGCTTGGTGCCTACTCCCCACACGTTGATGCGCGCGCCCTGGGTCTTCAGCGAGGCCACCAGGCGCTCGTCGAGGTCGTTGCTCGCGACGATCGACGCGTTCGGAAAGCCCCCCTCGTCGAGGATGCGCCGGGCCTCTTGCGACAGCCACGCGAGGTCGCCGGAGTCGAGGCGCACGCCGACCATCTCGTGCCCGCGCTCGCGGAGGGTCCTTCCGACCTCGACGGCGTTCCTGACGCCCTCGAGGGTGTCGTAGGTGTCGACGAGGAAGACGCAGTTGTTGGGCAGCGCCTCGGCGTAGGCGCGGAAGGCGCTCTTCTCGTCGTCGAAGGCCATGACCCAGGCGTGGGCGTGGGTGCCCTTCACGGGGATGCCGAAGCGACGTCCCGCGAGCACGTTCGAGGTGGCCGAGGCCCCGCCGATGTACGAGGCGCGGCTGGCGGCGAGGCCGCCGTCGGTGCCCTGGGCGCGGCGGAGGCCGAACTCCAGCACGGGGTCTCCCTCGGCGGCGGCGCACACGCGGGCGCTCTTGGTCGCGACGAGGGTCTGGAAGTTCATGATGTTCAAGAGCGCCGTCTCGGCGAGCTGGCACTGGAGGAGCGGGCCCTTGATACGGAGGAGGGGTTCGAGCGCGAAGACCGCGGTGCCCTCGGGCACTGCGTCGACGTCGCAGGAGAAGCGCAGGTCGCCGAGGTAGTCGAGGAAGGCTGGCTCGAAGAGGGCCTTGCCGTCGTTGCCGCGGAGCGAAGCGAGGTACTCGCGGTCCTCGTCGGTGAAGCGCAGGGACGAGAGCCAGTCGATGGCGGGGCCGAGCCCGGCGGCGACGGCGTAGCCACCGCCGAAGGGCCGCTTACGGAAGTGCACATGGAAGATGGACTCGCGCTCGACGAGCCCGCAGCGCCAGTACCCGGCGGCCATGGTGAGCTGGTAGAGGTCGGTGAGGAGCGCGAGGGAGCCGTCCATGGGGCGCCGACGCTACGCCCATTGGGGCCCGGGATGGAACCCGCGGGAGGGGGGTGATGGTGTCACTCCGTCGACGGCGCGACGATCCACCGCGCGAGGGCGTCACGGTCGAGGTCGATCACCACGTCGCCGATGACCTCCGCCCCCGCGGTCGCGAGCTTCTCTCGTAGCGCCGCGCGCTCGTCGTCGGTGAGCTCCCGCCCGATCTTTCGCGCGCACTGCCGCGCGATGACCGCGAGCTGGCCCGCGACGCGACCCTCTTCGATCGCTCCCACGATGACCGCATTGCGCGCGGCGAGCAGCGCCCTCGCGACGGTGTCATCCGCGAGCACCCGATCGACCAGCGCTCCCACGGGAATCGGCACGCGAAAGCAGCGGTCTTCGATCACAGCGTCGTCGGCGAGGCGTGCCCACGCGCCCGCGGCATGATCCCACTCGTGCACCGCGCGGTCGCTCACGCGGATGTAGAACAGTCGTCGCACGCCGCGCATGGCGAGGGCGCGCACTTTGGTCGTGAGGTGCTTGTCGCCCTCGGAGTCGCAGACATCGAAGGCGATCTCTTCGAGCCAGCGCTTTCCCGTCGTCGGGTCTGTCCCCTCGGGGAAGACGCTCACGTCGGGGGCGGCGTCGGTCTCCTTCTTCGAGCGCGTGAGCATGTCGACCGCGGCGACGTAGCCGGGGGCGAGGCAGCCCTCGAAGACGTGCGCGACGCGGACGTGCTGCGTGGCGTGCGGGGGGTTGGCCCCCATCGTGCGGTAGCGCACGCCGTCGACCACTTCGTCGTGACCCTCGGGGGTCGCCAGACGCTCGTCGATGGAGGGCAGCGACTCACCGTGGCGGGGTGCCCGCGCGGAGCCTGATCCAGAGGCGCCAGGGGCGAGGATCATGGGTGGGCGTCGAGGGCTCATCGCGGAGCAAGCGTACCAGAGCGCGAGCGTGGGCCGCGGCGTCCACGGCGGACTTCTACGATGACAGCGATACCGCCAGCGCGGCGCGTCTGCGCCGCGAGCGTTCGGTACGACCGCCCACCTCACATCACGCGGAGGCGAGGGCCGCGGCGGAGCGCGGGTCGTCGCGTCGCCGCGGGCGTTGGTAGGGTCGCGGCGCGATGCGGACGGCGGAGTGATGCACGTGCGTACCCGTGAGTGAACGCACGCGCCGGAGAACACCGTGCCAGCCGCCGGGGGTGCGTTGACGCACCGCGTAGGATGAGTCCTGTTCGACGGTTTCCCCCGTCGATCCGTACCCAGGGTTGAGTCCCGTTCGACGGGGGTACCGTCATCCCGAGTAGAGACCTCCCTCTGGGAAGACGGGGGTACCGTCGATCAGGACGCGCTCCTGCGCGCAATGGACGCGATGGGGCCCGAACCGCGCGCTCGCGACGGCTCCGGCGAGGGGTCGCACCGTCCGCGGGTGGCGACCCGCCACCGGCACCCCTACGCGCCGCCATCGCTCCACCACGCGCGCACGTCGATCGAGACGTCGCTGAAGGGCGCCGCGCGGGCCTCGGTGTCGTCGGCGAAGGTGCCGGCGTCGACCCACGCGCCGTCGGCGTTGCGGTGCACCGTGAGCACCATCGCTTCGAGGTCGACGAGCCACATCCACGCGACGCCGACCTCGGCGTAGAACGGTCGCTTCACCGTGAGGTTGTACCGACGGGTCCGCGGCGAGAGGACCTCGCAGACCCAGTCAGGCACCACGGTGATCGCGCCGTCGGTGGGTAACGTGGGGAGCCGCTCTCGACGCCAACCCGCGACGTCAGGAGAGATCTCCGGCGCGCGAGGGAGCTCGATGCCGGGCTCGGGGAGGATCCACCAACCGCCGGGGCCAGTGTGATCGTGGTCGTAAGGCCCACTGACCAGTCTCGTGATGCGACCGAGGATGTGCTGATGCCGCGCACGCGGGCGGGTCATCGCGTAGAGCACGCCGTCGATCACCTCACCCTTCATCGACGGAGGCAGCGCGTCGATGTCCGCGCGCGTCGCTGGAGGAGTGAGCTTCACCGATGAGGTCACGGGGCGACGGTATCACCGCGTCGAGAGCGCCGCCCACAGCAGCGCCGTCCCCTCGATCACGGTGAACGACAACAACCCCACCGGGATGAAGCCCGCGAAGCTGAAGTGCACCGGGTTCCCCTCGGGGTCGCGCAGACCCGCGCGCTCCACCAGCGCCTGCGCCAGCGGGCCCGAGGTCGCCGCCGTGAGGAACAACGACGAGCCCGCGCACACCGACAGCGCCAGCCCCACGTACACGGCAGGACCCGGCAGCTCCCGCGTGAGCGCCGCGGCGACGTCGAGCAGCGCCGCCATCCCCGGCCCCGCGGAGAACAATCCCGTGAGCAGGCCCGCGCACACCAGGAAGGCCATCAGCCGCGCGCGCGGCGACACGGGCAGCGCGAGGAGCCACCCGCCCAGCGCCTCGAAGACCCCCGCGCGCCGCACCGCCGCCACCATCACGAAGAGCGCGAGGAGGAACAGCACCGGCTCGGCGTCGAAGCGCGTGCGCACCAGGCGCTCGCCCTCGCGACCCCGCGCGAGGAGCGCGGCGCAGACGCCGATCCAGCACACGAGGTCGGGGGTGACGCCCCAGCGCGCGGGCAGGAGCGACCACGCCGCGAGCATCGCGACCAGCGCCGCCACCGCGGGCACCAGCGGACCTCGCCTCGGGCGAACCCCGCGGTGCAGCGCGCCCACCACGGCGAGGGAGAGCCGTCGCGCGAGGGGGTCGTCCGGCGCGCCGCGCTCCGGGCGCACCGCGAAGTGCACCAGCGCGAACAGCGCCCCCAGCGCGAGCAGGGTCATCGGCAGCGCGCGCACGAGGTAGGCGCCGAAGGTCATCGACCCCCGAGACAAGAGGAGGATCGCCGGGAAGTCTCCGATGGGCGTCGCGGCGCCTCCGAGGTTGCACGCGACGAGGAGGAGGCCGACGGTCCAACGCACCGTGGCGGGGCGCGGGTCGCCGGTGCGGAGCAGCACCAGCAGCACGGGCAGCACCAGCACCAGCGCGGTGAGGTTGTTCACCAGCCCGCTCACCGCGTACATCCCGAGCGCGAAGGCGACGCGCACGCGTTGGGGTCTCGCTTCGGCGAGCCGAGCCGCGGTCACCGCGAGGGGGCCGAAGCCCCGCGCCTCGGCCATGAGCTCTGCGAGGAGGCCGAGGCCCACGAGGATCACCAGCACGCCGTAGGGCACGTCGGCGAGGAGCTGCGGCGCCGTCGCGATGCCCGTCGCGACCGCCGCGAGCACGCTGAGCGCCGCGCCCGAGAGCACGATCAAGAGACGCACCCGCGGCGCCGCGGCCTGCGCCACCAGGGTCACCACCAGGATCAGCGGGAGCAGCGCGCGCGGCGACATCAGACCAGCACCGAGAACGAGGCGGTCGGCACCTCCGCGAGCCAGCGGGGGTAGACCTCGGTGCCTCCGGGGAGGAGGTCCCACCCGATGAGCGAGCGGAACTGCGTGCGCGTGTCGACGCCCACCACGCGGAGGTACTCGGGTGTGACGTGCGCGACGCCCCCCGCGGCGCCGTACACGAAGCTCAGGACCCCCGCGCGCGCGCCGGCCCAGCGCTGAAAGTCGTCGAGGGCGACGGGCTCCCACCCGTCGGGCAGGTTCGCCACCACGCGGCCCCAGTCGAGCTGCGCCAGCGATCGGTGCGTCAG
>JAEYZO010000801.1 GCA_023428035.1 Pseudomonadota bacterium
GCCCCAGCCCGCGCGCTGCTCGACGAGGCCCTCGTAGCCCGCCTTGCTGAGCGCCTCGGCCGCGCGCATCGAGCGGTTGCCCGACTGGCACCCCAGGATCACCTTGGCGCCGGGCGGGAAGTTCCCCTTCATCACCGCGACGAAGTCGGCGTTCGGCTGCATCCCCTGCGGCGACTGGTGCGCGAAGGGCACGTTGTACGCGCCGCTCGGGTGGCCGCCCTCGTACTCGGCCACGCTGCGCACGTCGACGTAGGCGTAGCCCTCGTGGTCGATGAGGTCCTTGGCTTCTCGCGGCGAGACTCGCTTCACGTTCATGGCCGCCGATGGTGGCGACGCCGCGCGAAAGGTCAACGCCCCGCGGCGCGATCTCCGCGCGCCCGCGGTCAGGGCCCGCGATGGACACGCCGCGCCGTTCCGTGTTGGATCTCCTCCCATGAAGGCCCGCGCGACCCGCCGATGGACCTGCTTCGTCACCGCCGCCGCGCTGGCCGCGGGCTGCTCCGAAGAGAACACCGCCCGCACCTTCACCGCCGACACGGGGGTGAGAGACACCGGGCCCTCGCTCCCCGACGTGGTCGACACGGGGGTGCCGACCTTCCCCGACGCGGGCGGGCCCGTCGACCGACCCGTGGTGCGCACCAACCGCGACGTGCTGCGCCCCGGCGTCGGCATGGAGGTCCCGGGCTACTTCGACGAGGGCCAGGCCTCGACCGAGGCCGGCCCCACCATCGTCTATCCGCAGGCCGGCACGATCATCCCGCCGAACCTCCCGAGCTTCGAGGTCCACTGGCGGCCCTCCGCGGGCGCGACCTACTACGAGGTCGCCTTCGCGGGGAACGTCACCGTCGCCCGGGTCTTCACCCGCTGCACCCCCGTCGGCGGGGGCTGCACCCTCACCCTCGCCGAGAGCGACCTCGCCCTCGTCGCGACGGCCTCGCGCGGCAACGGCGAGCTCCAGCTCACCGTGCGCGCCGTCGGCAACGAGGGTGGGCCCGTCGTGAGCTCAGCCCCGCAGACCCTGGGCGTGTCGGCCACGGAGTTCACCGGCGGCGTCTACTGGTGGGCCTCGAGCGGGAGCATCGTGCGCTACGAGTTCGGCCGCCCCGGCGCGCAGGCCGAGCTCTTCCTCCGGGGCGACCCCTTCAACTGCGTGGGCTGCCACTCGCTCTCCCGCGACGGCACGCGCATCGCGGCGGGGAGGTTCATCCCCGCGCCCGCCCCCACGCAGATCATCGACGTGACCACCCGGGGCAACGTCGGCGCGGCCTTCGGGTCGAACTTCGGGACCTTCTCCCCCGACAGCCGCTGGTACCTCTCCAGCGACGGGCAGCGCATGACCCTGGTCGACGCGCAGACCGGCGGCGTCGCTCCGACGGGGCAGCCGCCCATGAACGCTGGCTCGATGCCCGACTGGTCTCCCATGGGCGACCGCGTGGTGTTCTCGCGCTCGGCGGTGATGATCCCGCTCCCCACGGGCTCCCCGGGGCACAGCGCGCCGGCCGACCTGATGGTGATGCCCTGGGCCGCGAACGCCCTGGGCGCGCCGACGGTGCTGGTGCAGGCCGAGGGCTTCAACAACTACTACCCGTCGTTCTCCCCCGACGCGCAGTGGGTGCTCTTCAACCGCGCCGCGGGGGAGTCCTACGACAACCGCCTCGCGGAGCTGTGGATCACCCCCGCGAGCGGCGGCGCCCCGCAGCGGCTCACCCGCGCCGACGACTTCAACGGGGTCACCGGCAACTCCTGGCCGAAGTTCGCGCCGGTGATGGCCACCTACGAGGCCGGCGGGAGCGAGCCCCTGATGTGGTTCACCTTCTCGTCGCGGCGCGACTACGGCCTGCGCCTGCGGCAGTCGGGCGAGGGCACCGCGCAGCTCTGGATGGCGGCCTTCCGCCCCAACCGCGTCGGGACCGACCTGGTGAGCGCGCCGGCCTTCTGGCTGCCCTTCCAGAACATCTCGCAGGGCAACCACATCGCGCAGTGGGTGACGCTGGTGCGCCGGCAGGAGTGCGGGGTCGACACGACCTGCGGCTCGAACGAGTTCTGCGTCGAGGGCCGCTGCGTGGGCGCGCCTCCGTAGCGCCGCCTCACGCGCGACGGAGCACGCTCGCCAGCTTCTTGCCCCGCGCGAGCTCGTCGACGAGCTTGTCGAGGTAGCGGATCTTCTGCATCAGCGGGTCTTCGATCTCCTCGACGCGCACGCCGCACACGACGCCCTTGATGAGCCCCGCGTCGGGGTTCATCCGCGGCGCCCCGGCGAAGAAGCCCTCGAGGTCGACCCCGCCGTCGATCGCGCGCTGCAGCGCGTCGCCCTCGTAGCCCGTGAGCCACGCGATGACCGCGTCGACCTCGGCCTTGGTGCGACCCTTCTTCTCGGCCTTCTGCACGTAGAGCGGATAGACCTTGCCGAACGCGATCGAGTAGACGCGGTGCCGCTTCTCCATGGCTCTCCGGGGCACGGATAGCAGCGCGCGACCGAGCGCAGCAAGCGCGAGCCTCCCCGACGCCGGTGCGGCGCCTCTGAGCACTGAGCGTGCGGCGCTCCGACGCTGTCCGAACCCGCTTGACCCCTTCACGAGCGCCGCGATACCGGGGTTTTCATGAAGGCTCACACGAAGGAAACCCAGTCGAGCATCACGCCGCGCCGCGCCCTCGAGTTCCTCAAAGAGGGTAACGAGCGCTTCGTGAACAACCTCAAGGCCGACCGCGACCTGCTCGCGCAGGTGAACGCCACGCGAGACGGTCAGTGGCCCTTCGCGACGATCCTGTCGTGCATCGACAGCCGCACCTCGGCCGAGCTGATCTTCGACCAGGGCCTCGGCGACGTCTTCTCGGTCCGTATCGCGGGCAACGTGGTCAACACCGACATCCTCGGGAGCATGGAGTTCGCCTGCAAGATCGCTGGCAGCAAGCTGCTCGTGGTGCTCGGCCACACCCGGTGCGGCGCCGTCAAGGGCGCCTGCGACCACGTCGAGATGGGCAACCTCACCGAGCTCCTGTCGAAGCTCCAGCCCGCGGTCTATCAGGAGCGGTCGGTCACCGACCCCGCGAAGCGCAACTCGAAGAACTCGGACTTCGTCGAGAGCGTCGCGCGCCTCAACGTGCACCGCTCGGTGCAGGCCGTGATCGAGAGGAGCTTCATCCTCGAGGAGATGGTCGACGCGGAGGAGATCGGCGTGATCGGCGGCGTGTACGACATCGAGACGGGGCGCGTGGACTTCTTCGAGGATGACGCCGCCTTCAACGCCGACGACGTGCGTCGCATCCGGCAGAGGTAGCCCCCGGGGCCGACGGGCCCGCGCACGTTCGTGCGATCCCGCGCCCCCCCGGGACGTCGGTACAGTCGGGGCGATGAGCACCACGCGATCACCCCTCGGAGCCCTCCCGATCCTCGTCCTCCTCGCGGCCTGCGGCGGCGAGGGGAGCACCCCCGCCAGCGACGCCGCCGTCACGGACAGCCCGCCGACGGACGCCTCCACCCCGGCGGACGCGCCCCCGGCCATGGGCGTCGAGGCCGTCCTGCGGATGTGCCGCATGGTGCACGCCTGCGGCTACACCACGGCCCGCTTCGGGATCCCCGCGGACCTCTGCGTTGAGCGGGCGCTCGCCCCGCTCATGCAGGGCTTCGAGCAGGACTCCCCCGAGCAGCGGGTGAAGTACGCCCGGATGGTCTCCTGCGCGGCCACGGCCACCACCTGCGACGCCTACGTGAGCTGCGTGGAGTTCGCTACGCCCTGCTCCGGCTCCGCCACGCCGAGCTGCGTGGGCAACGTCGCGGTGCGCTGCTCGACGCCGGGGGGCAACCACCTCCCGCGGGTCTTCGACTGCTCCACCGTCGGGCAGACCTGCATGAACGGCGCGTGCGCGCTGCCCGCGGGCGCGAACGAGTGCATGAACCCCGGCGAGGGGCGCTGCGACGGCGACGTGCGCGCGTGGTGCCGGCCCCGCGTGGGAGGAGGCAACGGCGAGGTGCGCGAGCCCTGCCCCGCGGGGACGGCCTGCGT
>JAEYZO010000832.1 GCA_023428035.1 Pseudomonadota bacterium
GCCGTGACGCGCGCCTCGTGGTCGTTGGTGTGACGGCGGATCGCTCCGTCGGCGCGCGCGATCGCGTCGTCGATCTCCGCGCGCACGAGCTCGGAGACGGCCTCGCGGACCTCGACCGAGTCCCGGAGGCACTCCTTCACCGCGGGCGTGATGGTCGCGCTGCGCACGCCCGCGCCCCACACCCGCGACAGCCCCGCGCCGACGCCCATGGCGCCGAGTACGAGCCCCGCGAGGCCGAGGATGAGTGCGGGGCTCACGTCGTCACCACGCGCAAGACGACCGCGCCCGCGGGGATGTCCGCGGCGCTGGTCGCGCTGCCGCGAGAGCCGCCCGAGGTGCGGTACAGCCACGTGGTCTGCGACGTGCGCGCGGAGACGTAGACCGTGCCCAGCCTGCGCGGCGCGCGGCGGTAGCCGTGGGCGGCGGCGGGCGCAGTGGCAGCGGTGCCGGTGTAGTTCGTGCTCGCCATCTCACACCAGCGGGGTGGAGGAGTCCCACCGCAGCCACGAGCTGGCGCCCACGCAGATCCAGTACTCCGAGCCGACCTGGAGGGTGTCGCCCGTCGTGCGCCCGATGGTCGACCAGCGGTGCAGGGTCGAGAAGCCGCAGTAGCCGCCGCTCGCGCCGCGCTTGCCCACCGCGGTCGGGAGCACGTCCTCGCTGGAGTCGTACGGGTCGGTGCCCGGCCCGGTGCCCGGCGGCACGACCTGGCCAAGGTTGACGTCGCCGTAGGTCCAGTAGCCCACCGCGTCGGTGCGCTCCGACGAGAGCCCGCGGCGCACGCGCTTCTGGGCGTTGGAGTTGCCCTGCGCCGCCCACTCGGTCGTGAAGGTCCCCGTCGTGTAGCGCGCCACACTCACCACGGGGTCCGCGTCGGCCGCATTGTAAGAGCCCGCCGCAAGCGGGTCGTGCATGAGCAAGGTGCGCGGGTTGCCTCCACCCGTCGCGAACTCGAAGGCGTGCCAGCCGTAGGGCGCCGCGTTGTCGCAGCACACGTTCCAGCGACCGGGGCTCGACTCGAAGAACGCCGCGTTGTTGACCAGTGTGATCGTGTCGCTCGCGGTCGGGAGCGTCGTCGCGTCGGGGGTGCCCCCGCTGAAGCCCGCGCGCGAGCGCTGGATCGTCCACGTCGCCGCGTCAGCGCGTCGCTGGAAGATCCACTGCGTACCACCCGCCCCGTAGGGCGATTGCACGCGCACCCACGCCGAGGTGTTGTTCAGGCCCCCCGCGCCCGAGCTGCCCGAGCTGAGCTGGTTGCCGCTGGAGTTGTAGGTCGTGCCGTCGCTCGAGGAGAGCACGGTCCACCCCGCCGCCAGGAGGCGCACGAGGAGGTTGTAGATCGCCTCGGCGCCGTTCGCAGGCGTCGACTGGTTCGCGGTGTAGCTCATCGAGATCAGCTCCAGGTCACGCGGAGCTGCGCCCCGCCGATCGTCAGGTAGTCCGCCGCGCTCGAGCCGCCCGCGACGCTGAAGCGCAGCTCGTACAGGTGCGCCGCGCCGGGGAGCGTCACGCTCGCCGTCTTGCGGGTCGGGCTCGTCTCCGTCCACGTCAGCGTCGCGACGGTGGCCGCGGCGGTGAGGTCGTACAGCTCCACGGTGCCGGTGAGGCCGCCCGCGGAGACGTCGCCGATCACATCCAGGGTGAGCGCCGTGGTGAGGCCCGAACGCGCGAGGTCGGCCGGGTCGACGCGGCAGCGGCCGCACGCGGTGAGCGAGGCGAGGTCCGTCGTCGCGTAGAGGCAGACGGGGAGGAACGCCGTCGCCGTCGCGGGGACGGCGCCCACGTCGGCCGCCGAGGGCATCGCGTGCACGTGGTCGTCGCGCGACGCGTCGGTGCCCGAGCCCGCCGCGGCCACGCCGAGCGCCGCGGGGGTCGCGCTCGACAGCGAGACGCCGGCGCTGGGGGTGCTGAACACGAACTTCGACGTCGAGGCGTTCCACGTGAGCACCTGACCGTCGGTCGGCGCGTTGTCGGTGAGCACGCGGCCGCGCAAGGCGTAGGCGTCTGCGAGCGGGTCGGGCGTGGGGTCAGGCACCACCGACCCGTCGACGGTCGCCACGGCCCGGCCCGAGGTGACGGCCCAGTCGGCACCCGTCGCGAACACCTGACCGTCGCCGTAGGCGAGGCTCAGGAGCGACCAGTCCGCTTCCTCGCCGATGGGTAGGGCCACCGGGTGCCAGGAGTCGCCGTCGTCGTGGCTCTCGTAGAGGTACGGCGCGTTCGCTGTCGAGAGCACCCAGACCCCGTCGGCGTAGACGAGGTCGGTCATCACGACGGGGTCGCTCGACCCGGGCTCGTACGGCAGGTCCGAGGAGAGGTCACTCCAGGTCGCGCCGCCGTCGGTAGACCGCGCGAGGACCGGCGTCACCGGCGTCGTGAAGTTCACGAGCGTCGCGGCGAACATCAGGTAGGTGCCCCCACCCGCGCGGACCTGCGCGTTGTAGCCGCTCCCGATGTTCGCGCTCCCGAGCGTCACCCAAGGCGAGGTCGGGTCCCCCACCACACTCCCCGCGAGGCCGCCGTAGCCCGAGGCGACGACGAAGCGGTTGCGCGTCGCGTCGTACGCGAGGCTCGTGGTGTAGGGCGACGGCCCGGGCCAGGTGTACGTGAGCGTGCCGGGCCAGGTCGCGCCGCCGTCGGTGGAGACCCGGAGCGTCGTCGTCGACTCGACGCCTGAGCTCGCCGCGACGACGGCGGTGTCGACGCCGTCCCACGCCGTGCTCCGCGCGCGCAGGTCGGTGAGCGTCACGGCGGACCAGTAGCCCGCGTCGTCGGCGCCGATGGCGCTCGACGCCGTCCCGTCGTCGGCGGGCGTCGACCACAGCTCCCCGGTGTCCTCTCCCCACACCAGCCACCGCGCGCCGACGAAGGCCACGCCGCGCACGTCGCCGCTCATCGACGGCAGCGACCGCGCCACCCAGCTCTCGGCGACGCCGCGGCGCGAGACGCGCAGCTCCGGCGTGCCCGAGGCGTTGCCCACCAGCGCCCACCGACGCCGCGGCGCGGCGGTGTCAGGCGTGACCGAGTCCACGGCCACGCCCCACACATCGTCGAGCGCGCCGAAGCCCGCCCCGTGGTCGCCGCGCTGCCAGTTGCCGAGGTGTGGGCCCCGCGCGTGGTCGGTCCACGCGGCGAGGTAGTGGAGCTGGTAGTTGATCCACGACGCCGGCGGCTCCTCGTGCGCGACGAAGCCGAGGCCCGACTTCGACGAAGGCGGCTGCACGATCGCAGCGCCGGAGCCATAGCCCCAGCGAGGCGGTGGACGATTCGGGCGACGAGGCATCTACACCACTCCCGCGAGGGCGCCGCCCCCGGTCTGGTCGTCTTCCGCGAAGCCGTGGTCGGAGTTCACGACCTCGTCGCCCGCGGCGAACCTGAACGCGGCGGCCGCGGGGAGCGACACGAGCTGCGCGTCGATCCCTCCGCTGCGCGCTTGCGCGAAGATCTTCCGCGCGAGCTCGTCGGGGATCGCGAGGGGCTCCTCGGGCACGATCACGAGGCCCGCGGGGAAGTACTCCTCGAGCGCGTAGGCGCCGCCGCCGAGCGCGTACGAGAGCACCGCGTCGAGGTCGCCGTCGGTGCCGCTCGCCCGGATCGCGCGCGCCCACGCCTTCAGGGAGAGCCGGTAGGGCGCGTCGGCCACTTGCGCGGCGTCGCGACGGGGCAGGCCGAGGAGGTGCCCGTACTGGCTCAGAGCGTCGCCCTCGGCGGTGTCGATCGTGAGCGAGAGGATCTGCCACGCGGCGTCTTCGAGCTCTTGCACCTCGGCGAGCCAGGCCGAGAGGACGGCGCGGATCGCGGGGCGCTGCCAGCGATCGGTGAGGCGCGCGAGGCCACGGGCGACGTGGTCGGTGACGCGCTCGATGGTCGCGATGCGGTCGGGCTCGCTCATGGGAACGCGACCGCCACGCGCGAGGTGTCGAGGTCGGCGAGCTCGCGGCGGCCGACGATGAGGTTCGACGGGTAGGTCACGAGCGCGCTTCGGCCGAGGCCCACGCTCGGGACATCGATCACGCCCGCGAGGCGGAAGATCGTCGAGCGCACGAGCTCGATTCGCGTGGGCGCGCCGATCGCCTGGAGGTCGCCAAGCGCGTCCACCGCCGGGCCCACCACCGCGAGGAGCGACGCCGTCGTCGGGTAGATCGCGCGGTCGACCTCGACGACGGCGTTCACGTACACGTTCACGTCCGCCGGTCGCGAGAAGCGCACGGTGTGACTCGCGCCGCGGCTGTCGAGCACCGTGCACTCCACGCCGCCCGACGCGGGGGCCCACGTCTCGATGCCCGCGGACTTCGCGGCCCACAACGCCTCCGCGATGGCCTGGTCATCACCGCCCACCACGATCGCGTCGATGGACTTTGGCGGCCGCCCGTCGGCGTCGACGAAGCGCGAGGTGTTCTCGAACACCTGCACCTGCGTCACGCCCTCGAGGTCACGCAGCGCCCGGTACACCGCGTCGAGGGGGGAGCTGCCGCCCGTGCGGATCGCGCTCGCGCGTCGACGGCGCAACCGCGGGTCGGTCTCGTCGTCCGTGCCCGGCGTCGCACTCTCGGCGTTGGTGACGCCGACCCAGCCCGACACCGGCGTCGCGATCACCCGGATGGTGCCCGCGTTCGCGCGGATGAGGCCCGCCGTCTCGGCCTCTGCCTCGACCTCGACAGGCGCCTGCGCGCCGGAGGCGTTGGTCGCGCTCGCCGTGGTGACCCAGCGGTTCGTGGGCTGGCCCGTCACCGCCGCGATGGCCCCCGCGCCGAGCGTGATGCCCGCGCCGAGGGTGACGGTCAGGGTCACCGTCCCCCTGGTCGCCTCGCGTCGCTCGTCGGCGGTGATCTCCGCGAGCCCGTCGAGCGGTGCGCCGCTCGCTCCATCGGGGACACGCGCGGCGTAGAGCGCGCCGAGGGCCTCCCACGCTTCGCGCAGGTGCGTCGCGTAGATGGCGTTGATCTGCCCCAGGGGCTGCTCGGCCGACACGTCGAGGTCGTCGCCGAGCCCGTCGCGCAGGCGCGCCTCGACGTCGCCGAGGATCTCGGCCGTCGTCTTCGCCTCGAAGCCGGTGCTGGTGAGGCCCGCCACGGCTCAGGCCCCCAGCACCAGGGCAGAGCGCTCGACGAAGCCCCCGTCGACGCGGGCGCGGAAGCTCACCGTCGCGTGGCGCTGCGCGGAGAGCGCGAAGGTGAAGCTCTCCAGCGCGAGCACGCCCGGGCACGTGAGGATCGCGTCGCGCACGGCGCTCTCCGCGAGCGCCGCCACGCCCTTCTGCCCCATGAAGGTGAGGTAGGGGACGCCCTGCGCGGTGTCGGCGAACCAGCTCCCGGCCCAGAGCGACAGGCGGCCGTTGAGGCGCTGCGCGATGGCCTCGACGCCCTCGACGAGCGTCAGACGCCCGGCCGTGAGGGCGAGGTCACCCGTGGTCGGGTCGAGGGCAAGCGCGCGCACGCACCGAGGGTGCGAGGATGGGTGCGCGCGGGGCTAGGCAGTGCTGATACGGTTAGGGGGCGCGGGTGGGAGCTCTCGGCGCGTCGCGAGGCGCGTAGGATCGCCGCCATGCGCTTCGTCCTGCCCTTCGCCATCCTCCTCGCCGCGTGCAGCTCGGACCCCGCCCCTGCCACCGACGCGAGCGTCGACCTCAGCCCGACCGACACCGGCACCGACGCCCCGCTCGACCTCGGCGCCGTCGACGTCGAGACGCCCATCGACGCGCCCGACGCCGGCGAGGTCGACACCGGGCCCGACGTGCGGCTGGAGGACCTGGTCGACGCGGAGGACCTCGACGCGAGCGACGCGGCCGCGGCGGACGTCGTCGACGTGCCCGTGGTCGACGTGCACC
>JAEYZO010000843.1 GCA_023428035.1 Pseudomonadota bacterium
CGTCTGCACCCCGCGGCGCAGGGGCGCCGCGCTGGCGTTCACCGCCGGGTCACGATTGATGCGTCTCAGGTGGTGACCTCCACCAGGGTGATCACCGGGCGGTCGAGCGCGCGGCTCCGACCGAGGTCCACCTCCAGGCGCAGCACCCAGTCGTTGTCGCCCTCGTCGTCGACGAGCACCTGCTCGACGCGCCAGAAGGTGTCGCTCTCCCGCTCCACCCGCGTGCGAGACGGGGAGCGCGCGTCGTGGTCGAGCCTGATCGACGGGTGCTCCGCGAAGTAGGGCTCCATCGCTGACTCCAGGGACTTCGGCGTCCACGCCTCGCCCACCACGGGGGCGTCGACCCTGCGCGCGGCGGCGACCCAGTCTCGGTTGGCCAGCGCGCGCACCAGGTTGAACACCGCCCGCCGCACCATCGCCGTGAACGACCTCAGGTTGCGCGTCACGTCCTTCGGTAGGGGCTCCTCGGGCGCGACCTCGACGTCGTCGTCTTCCTCCTCGGGGCGCTGCAGGCGCTCCCACTCGTCGACGAGCGACGAGTCGACCTCCTTGATCATCGCGCGCAGGTAGTCGATCACCTCGCGCAGCTCATCGGTGCGCGCCTTCACCGGGACCGTCTGCGCCAGCACCTTGTAGACATCCGAGAGGTACCGCAGGAGCACGCCCTCGACCCGGTGCAGGTCGTACTCCTTCACGTAGTCGGCGAAGGAGAGGTACGACTCGAACATCTCCCTCGCGACGCTCTTCGGCCGGATGTTCTCCGCCCCCACCCACGGGTGCTTCGCCGCGAAGGCGTTGAAGGTCGCGTAGATGAAGTCCCGGTGGGGCTTCGGGTACTCGAGCTTCTCCAGCTCCGCGATGCGCTCCTCGTACTCGACCCCCCGAGACTTCATCTCGGCCATCGCCTCGGTCTTGATGCGATCGAGCTGCCTCTGGAGGATCACCTCGGGGTTCTCGACCACCGCCTCGCAGAGCGTCAGCACGTCGAGGGCGTAGTCGGGCGACTCGCGATCCACCCCGGGGAGCGTGTCGAGGAGCCACATCGCCAGCGTGTTGTGGATGTTGAAATCCACCTGCAGGTCCGAGCGCACCACCACCCGCTCGACGCCCTCGACGTACTCCTTCGCCAGGATCCCCGCGTCGATCATCGACTTGTAGATCGTCCACGCCTCGCGCTTCTGCCGACGCTTGTCTCCGTCACCGCCGAGGGAGCGAGCGATGAGCCGCCCCAGCGCCCTGCAGTTGTCGTGGGGCCGCGCCGCGTCGCGCTGGAGCACCGCGAGGAGCATCCCGTGCGTCACCTTGAAGCGCGACTGCAAGGGCTCGGGGGGCGCGCTCACCAGTCGATCGAAGGTCGCGCGGTCGAAGGGCACGTAGCCCCGCTCCGGGGGCTTCTTCTTCGAGCGCTCCAGCTTGCGGAGCTTCGCCGGGTCGCCCGCGGCCTTCATCTCCAGGCGCAGGTTCTCGATCACGTGCTCCGGCGCCTGCGCCACCACCCAGCCCTGGTCGTCGTAGCCCTTGCGACCCGCGCGCCCCGCGATCTGCTTGAAGTCCCTCACGGTGAGCACCGCGGTCTTCTCGCCGTCGTACTTGCAGAGCTTGGTGAACAGCACCGTGCGGATCGGGATGTTCACCCCCACGCCCAGGGTGTCGGTCCCGCTGATGATCTTGAGCATCCCCTTCTGCGCGAGGCGCTCCACCGCGAGGCGATACCTCGGGAGCAGCCCCGCGTGGTGGATCCCGAGGCCGTGCCGGAGGAACTTCTGCACCTCCTTGCCATAGGGGCTGTCGAACTCGACCTCGCTCAGGGCCTCGGCGATGGCCTTCTTCTCCTCCTTCGTACAGAAGTCCACGCTCATCAGGCTCTGGGCTTCTTCAGCGGCGGCGCGCTGGGTGAAGTTCACGAGGTAGATCGGGTGACGTCCCGCGGCGACGAGCTCGGCCACGGTCTCGTGCAGGGGCGTCTCGCGGTACTCGAAGTCGAGGGGCACCGGGCGTTGGTTCGAGCGCACCGTCACCGCGGGGTTGCCCGTGAGGGCCGTGAGCACCTCCTCGAAGCGCTTCGTGTCGCCCAGGGTGGCCGACATGAGGAGGAAGGTCGCGCTGGAGAGCACGAGCAGCGGCACCTCCCACGCGACGCCGCGCTCGCGGTCGGAGAAGTAGTGGAACTCGTCCATGACGACGTAGTCGGCGCGGGCCCAGTGGCCCTCGCGCAGGCACATCGACATGAGGATCTCGGCGGTGCAGCAGAGGATGGGAGCGTCGCGGTTGATGCTCGCGTCGCCGGTGAGCATCCCGACGCGCTCGGCGCCGAAGTCTTCGCAGAGGGCGAAGAACTTCTCGCTCACCAAAGCCTTGATCGGGCAGGTGTAGATCGCGCGCCTCCCCTCGCACATGGCCTTGAAGATCATCGCCGTCGCGACGAGGGACTTCCCCGACCCCGTGGGGGTGTTGAGGATCACGTTGCGCCCCGCGAGGATCTCGAGGAGGGCGTCCTCCTGCGCGGGGTAGAGCGAGAGGCCCCTCGCGGAGACGTGCTCGACGAAGCGGGTGAAGACCTCGTCGGAGGGGAGGTCCTCCCCCGGGGGCGGGAGGCGCGAGGCGAGGCTCGGGGCGGGGTCGGTCATGGGCGCAGGGGCAGAGCAACACGTCCGTCGCACGAATCGCAACGGCCTCGGAACCCCGGGCGACGGTCGCACGTCAGACCCGCTCGATGGACCGCGCCCTCGCCGACCGTGGTGCTCCCCTCTGCCTCGCCGCCTTCGCCCTGATGGGCGTCGCCGCGGCCTCCCCCGCGCCGGTGGTCCTCGGCCCGCGCCGCGCGCCGGAGGTCCCTGTAGAGGCCCAGGTCACGACCCGACCTGCGCGACGCGCGTCGCCGCGCCCGTGGGTCGCGCCCTCGCCGCGAGAGTCCGTCGAGCGCGGGTCACCCGCCGACGCGACCGCGCCTGAGTCTTCGACGGAGCGCGCCGAGCGCGAGCCCGGGGGCGTTCACGTCATCAACGGGTCGAGCGAAGAGGGGCTCGTCGGCGACCGCATCGTCTGGTTCAGCGACAGCCCGCACTGGTGGGGTCACGGCGGCCGCCGCTGGAACCACCGCTGGCACCGCGGGACCACCTACCGCTCGTCGATCTCGGGCAACGCCCAGCCCTTCATCTCGGGCGGCCTCGACGCGGGCGGCACCCCCGGCGACGCCTGCGCGGTCTTCCCCGCGGCCTGCGC
>JAEYZO010000851.1 GCA_023428035.1 Pseudomonadota bacterium
CCTGCGGCGGCGCGGGCGGCGGCATCGGAGGCGGGCCCGCGGGGGAGGCCCCCTGGGCGCCCTGGCGCACCACGCGGATGACGTAGGGTCCGACCTGGATGGGCGTGCCGAAGGGCATCGCGAGGTCGGAGCGGAAGACCCGCTGGTTGCCGACCTGGGTGCCGTTGCTCGACGAGTCGCGGACGACGATGGCCGAGGGCTGGATGAAGATGGTGACGTGCCGGCGGGAGATGTCGGGCGAGGCGAGCACCACGGTGCATGTCTCGTCGCGGCCGATGGAGATCTCGCCCCCCGACGGGACCATGTAGGTCATCGGTGGCGCGTTCGGTGTCTCGATCGAGAGGAGGACCTGGTCCATCGTTCCTCGCCGCGCGGGGCGCGGTGTGGCGCGTCAGCGGTACTGCGCGCCGGTCGGCTCGTAGAGGCGCACGTCGTCGATGTCGCCGGAGAACTGCTCGTACTGACGAAGGGCCTCGGCGACGCGATCTTGCGAGCTGCGAGAGATACCCTCGACCACCGTCGGGATGATGAAGATCATCCCCTCGCGCTCCTGCTCCGAGGCCTGCTCGGAGCCGAAGAGGTAGCCCAGGATCGGGATCTGCCGCAGGCCCGGGAGGCCCGAGTTGCCCTGAGTTTGCGAGCGCGAGCGGAAGCCCGACATCACGATCGACTGCCCGAGCTGGAGGTTCACCAGGGTGGTGAGGTGGGAGACGTTGCGGCCCGGGAGCTCTCCGCCGTTCTGCACGGGGTCTGAGATGTCGGCGTCGACGCGGATGTCGATGCGCGAGCTCTGCGGGTCGAAGCGAGGCGTGACCGTGAGGGTGGTGCCGAAGGAGATGGTCGCGAGGCTCGACGAGCCGTTCGCGCCGATGAGCTTGAAGTTCAGCTCGCCGCCGTTGCGGTAGTTGGCCTCGTTGCCGTTGGCGGTGATGACCGTGGCCTGGCGGAGGATGCGCGCCCAGCCGCCGTTACTGGCGAGGTCGAGGCGGGGCAGGGGCTGGTTGGTGATGATCGCCTGCGCGAGCTGGATGCCGGCGTCGACGCCGCCCATGCCCATGGGGGCGACGAAGTTGATGGTGGCCTGGCCCTGCGACTGCGGGGGGTTGCCGCCGATGTAGGCGGGCCACGAGATACCCACCTGGCGGCCGGAGGTAGTGCTGAAGTCGACGAAGTACAGGTCGAGGCGGACGTTGATGCGCCGCTCGACGATGGTGGGGTCGATAGACACCAGCGACTCGACCTGGTTGGGGTAGAGCCCGGCGATCTGCTGCACGCGGCGCTGCTGCTGCTCGGAGGCGACGCCGCCCTCGAGGTAGAGCCGCGCGCCGATGCGGCGGATCTGCACGCCGTTGTAGCCCTCGAGGAGGTTCTCGATCTCGGCCTGGACGGCCTCGGGGCGGCGCGCGAAGACGGTGATCTGGATGGTCTCCTGCTGGCCGCTGGTGCGGATGAGGAGGAGCGTGGTGGAGCCCGCGCGCTGGCCTACCACCACGAGGTTGCGCCCGTCGGCGGGCTGGCGGACCTCGACGACCCCGGGCGTGCCCTCGGAGAAGGCGCGGATGCCCTCGGAGGGGACGAGGATCTGCTCGCCGACGGCGAGGGAGAGGTCTCTGCCCCCGGGGCGCTGGCCCGTGGCGGGCTGCTGCGCGAGGGCGAGCGACGGCGCGAGGCCGGCGGCGAGGAGTGCGGCGAGGAGCGAGGCGCGGGCTTGGCGGAGCATAGGGTGTGACTCGACCTCAGAAGCGGGGGCCCGACGGGCCAATGCGCTCGATGATCTGGCGGCGGCGGCGCGAGATCTGCGCGTGCCGCGTGGGCTCGAAGATGTCGTTGATGTCCGTCGCGGGGACGTTCTCGATGATGGTGATGTCGTCGGGGTTGCGGAGCATGAGCTGGAGGCCCGTGTGCCGGCCGCCCGCGCCGCCGCGGTCTGCCGCGTAGACGAGGAGCTGGGCTTCTTCCATCGAGACCGAGAGGGTGATCTGGGTGATGTCAGCGGTGCTGGTGTTGGTGGTGCCGCTCACCTGCTGCTGCTGGGCGTCGCCGCCGGTGTCGCGGTTGGTCGCGAGCACGAGCACGTTCTGGATCAGGGGGATGGTGACCCGGTCGTTCTCGCCGCCGGTGCGGGAGAGCGTGCCGAGCACGTCGACGCGGTCGCCGGGGCGGAGCAGGCCGCCGAAGGAGTTGCTGATGTCAGCGCGCACGGTGATGGCTCGCATCCCCGTAGAGACGAGGGACGAGAGGTCGCGGCGGGCGTCGGAGGCGGTGGCGAGGTCGCTCCAGAGCACGGCCTGGTTCGCGCGCAGGCCCATCGAGAGGCGCACGCCCAGGACGCGGCGGAGGTCGGAGTAGCGGATGTAGCGGTCTTCGACGTAGGCCTGCGGGATGCGGCGCACGCCGAGCATCTGCTCGGTGAGGGCGGTGCCGAGGGGGATGTCTTGCTGGGCGACGAGCACGGGGATGGGCTGACCGCCGCTGGCCTCTGCCTCGAAGCGCTTCTTGTAGAGGAGGAGGAGCACCAGTCCGAGGACGGCGGCTCCGATCGAAATCACGAGGGCCCTGGTGTTCATCCACTTCCCGCCGCCGCGACCCGCGTCGCGCCGGGGGAGCCGACGCGCCGTGGCGCAGACCGTCGGGAGACTACGCTACCTGTCGCGCGCGACACAACGGCCCGCGTGGGCGCGACGTCGGCGAGGCGGTGGGAGAGGGGTGATCAGCGGCCGAGGAGCGACATCATCGAGGTGACGCCGTCGGACTGATCGAAGACGAGGAAGAGGATGTCGTCGCCGCGGGAGAAGGCGGCCATGCGGTCGCGACGAGCGGCCACCTCGGGAGGGAGGGGGCGGTCGCGGGGGAAGTCCATCACGGCCCAGCCGCGGGTGGGCATGGTGCGCTGGTAGAAGGCCCTCACGTCGGAGATGGGCGCCCGCACGGTGTGGACGCCGAGCTTGTTGGGGTAGCCCTCCTCGTCGCCCGAGAGGATGCGGCGCATCCCGGGGTAGCGGGCCAGCGTGGGGATGTCGGCCCCCGGCGCGTCGCCCTCGTTGGGGAACATCCGCAGGAGGTTGAAGCGCCCGTCGGAGGACACCGTGAGGATCTTCGTCCCAGTGGTACCTCGGGTGACGTAGGCGTAGCGGAAGTTACCCCACTGCGAGAGGTCGCCGGTGTCGATCACCGCGCGGGCGCGGCGCAGCACCTCGGCCGGGGTGAGCCGGGTGTTTCCCACGTCGATGCAGGCCACGTAGCCGCCGTCGTCGTCGCCCTCGCGCAGCGTCTCGAGGCTCCGCGAGCGGCGGCCGTCGCGCCGCCACAGCTCGTTGAAGGTCGCGGTGTCGAGGGTCGGCGCGCGCTGCATCTCGCGCCGCAGACTGTCGGTGAGCTGCCCCGCGCTCGCGTTGCAGCGGGCCTCGTACCAGTCGAGCACCGTCGACACGCCGTCGCGGGTGGTGCCCATCGAGAGGTACAGGGTCTCGCCGTTGACGTGCACCCGGCGGGGCGACTCCATCACGCCGGCCTCGGCGTAGGGCATGAGCTGCCGGGCGAGGCGGGCCATGCCCTCGTGCATCTGAGCGCGGGCCGAGCGCGCGCTCAGCGCGGCGGTGACCAGCAGGGCCGTGGCGGTGAAGGCGCCGAGGCGGGTGAGGTTCGGGAGGTAGCGGAAGCGGCGCATGACTTCGTCCTCGCGGTCAGAGGCAGATCCGAACGAACTCGCAGAACGCCTGACGCACCATGTCCGCGGGGGTGGTGCGCTCGGTGTTGCAGGCCATGACGTGGCCGGCGAGTGCCTGCGTCGATCCGCCGCCCAGGAGGCGCGGCTTCTCGACGTTGCGGGTCGAGCGCGCGTTCGCGCTCTCGCCGAAGAGGGCGCCGAGGAGGGAGTTGCCCACGCCGCCGAGGAGGCCCTGGAGGCTGTCGAGGGAGCTCGGCCGCTCACCCAGGTTGGTGTCGACGCCGTGGCGCACGTTCGAGCAGCCCGGCGGCGCGCGGCGGCAGGCCTCGAAGGCGTAGCCCACCACGCAGGTGCGGTTCTCGGCCATCACGTACAGCTTGGTGCTGTAGGCCTTGTGCACATAGATCATGCAGGTCCAGACCGCGATGAAGAACGGGAGCATCACCACGGTCTCGGCGTAGGCCGCCCCGCGCGACGCCCAGCGCCTCTTCCCCGTCGTGGGCTTCTGCTTCGTGTGGTTGCACATCGGGGTCTCCACGGCGCTCAGTGCACGATCACGCGGTTGAGGAGGCCGAGGTCCATCCCGCCGAGCGCGTCGATCCCCAGGGGGCTCGACGGCATCGTGAAGCGGCGGAAGCGGGCCCTCCAGTACATGTGCCAGGTCCACTCGTCGCGGGGCTCGTCGCCCTCGTAGTAGTACTCAGCCTGCGCGAGGCCGACGCGGCTGAGGTTGCCGATGGTGCCGAGCAGCCCGCCGGAGTTCGCGCGGCCCCAGGCAGCCATCGAGACCCCGCGCTCGTTGCCCTGGAAGGGCGTGTTGCCCAGCACGACCCCGCGGAGCTGCACGTACTCGCAGTTCTGCCCGGGCAGGCCGTCGTTGCACGAGGCGTCGCCGGGGTCGATCTCGTGCGGCCTCATGCTCGACTCGTCGCGCGGGCAGAAGGCCCACACCTGGAGCTCGACGAGCGCGCTGCGGAGCACCCGGGTCACGAGGCCCATGATCCGCCCGCCGGGGACGAGCGTGAGGGGCCAGGTGAGGAGGCGCGCGATGGGCTCGGCGGCGTGGCGGCAAGTGCTGCGGATGCTCACTGCCTTCACGGGCAGCGGGCGGTTGAACACCGGCGCGAGGAGGCCGAAGGTGACCGGCGGCTGGTAGGTGCCCGAGAGGGTCGAGGTCACCACCCGGCCCTGGGCGAGGAGCGGCCACGAGACGCGGATCGCGGCTTGGGCCGAGTGGCCGAGGCGCAGCGCGGGCTCGACGATGGCGCGCTGGTACTGGTCGGCGATGTTCCGCACGGTGTCGCCGGCGCGGTAGATCGCGGGCGCGAGGGGCGCGGTGACCACGGCGGCGAGGGCGAGGAGCGCGGCGCCGTAGAGGGCCCACTGGATGATCCTCAAGGCGAAGAGGATCGAGACCAACAGGGCCATGATGATGTTGATGAGCGCGATGAGGTTCATCCCGCGGGCGTGGACGACGGCGCCAGAGAAGGCGATGGCGTCGGCCGCGTCCTGCATCCGCTCGCGGTAGATCAGCGTGTTGCCGATGCCGATGATGTAATAGAGGAAGCCCGTCACGAGCATCGCCATGAAGACGCCGACGATCATGATCGCGCCGGAGTCGTCGGCGGCGAGGCGGGTGGCGGCGCGGGTGTTGCGCGGAACCATCGGGATCACCTAGCCCTCGCGGTCGTGTAGCACTCGCCCGCGATGCGGCGGCCGATGCCCTGGTTGGGCATCGTGGCCTCGGCGCGGAGCACGGAGAAGTTCCCTCGCGAGACGGCGAGGAGGATCGCGCTGCCGCCGTAGCCGATGGGGGATCCCTGGAGCTCGTCCTGGAGGGCGGGTCGCGCGACGCTCAGGCGGTCTTGCGCGGCGCGCACCGTGTTGAGCACCGCGTTGATGTCGCCGATAGAGGCGCGGCCCGATCGCAGGGTGTCGGCGGCGTTCTGGAGCTGACGGATCGGGAGGCCGGAGTAGAGCTGGAGGGCGTCGTCGCAGGCCATCTTGTTCACGATCGGGACGCCGCAGTGGAAGAGGTACGTGACGCGGGCGGTGACGAGGTCGCGAGCGCCCCAGTTGTCGCGCATCTGTCGGCCCCGCACCTGCCGCGGGAAGTTCACCGCGAGGGCGGCCTGGTTGTACCCGACGGCGCCGAGGGCGAGGCGCGCGGCGGGGTTCATCCCTCCGCCGATGGCGTCGACGACGCTCTGCTCGCGGGCGTTGTAGTTGTGGGTGATCTCGGCGAGGGAGGGCGAGGTCGCGACGAGGGGGAAGTTCGCCGCGAAGTGCACGGCGTTGAGCCGCGCGCCGCCGCCGCTGCGCGAGCCGCCGGTGGGGATGCCCGGCAGGCGCCCGTCGCCGCCGGGGAAGAGGGAGGTGAGCGCGCTGATGGGGTCGTCGCCGCTGCCGCCCCCGTTGACCTGGTTCACCGCGGCGCCGCCGTAGCGGTCGGGGCAGTCAGGGAACACCACCATCGCGGCGCGGGCGGCGGAGAAGGCCGCGTGCTGCACGATGAGGTGCGCGCTGTACATCAGCGCGATCTGCATCATCCCGAGGACCATCACGAAGAAGGGGATGAACGCGACGAGGAACTCGACGTAGACGGCGCCCCCGGTGTCGCGCGCGAGTGACATGGGGCGGCGGTGGTTTCGCTGGTTCATGGCCGTCTCTCGGGGTTCCACGAAGGGCTCACAGCGGCTGGCTCAGCACGACCGATACCAGCGTACCGGCCAGGATGGCCCCGCCGATGCGCATCTTGTGCAGCAGGTCGGCGGTGATCTCCCGGCGCCACTTGCGAGGGAGCACCGGGTTGATGGAGATGAAGAGGGAGTTGCTCAGCGCGGCGAGCAGGCGGCCGTGCCACGCGAGGCGAGCGCCCGCGAAGATGGCCGCGGCGCAGAGGGCGAAGAAGAGGAGCTCGATGCCGCGGTAGTAGCCGACGAGGGCGCCGAGGCCGGCCATGAGCTTCACGTCGCCGCCGCCGCCGACGTTCTCTCGAGAGCCGTCGCGGTGGGCGACGTTCTTGTAGAAGAGGGCGAGGAAGGGCGCGGAGGCGACGAGGGCGCCGACGAGGCCCATCGCGAGGCCGCCGAGGGCGGTGTTGCCGCCGAAGCCGGTGCGGGCGATATGGAAGTGACCCGCGGTGACCTGGAGGAGCAGGCCGACGGCGAAGGCGGCGAGGGTGAGCTTGTTGGGGATGCGCCCGGTGCGGAGGTCCGTCCACGCCGCGGCGGCGGCCACGAGGACCGCGAGCAGCGACGAGACGACCGGGATCCAGACGTACACCGAGACCTCCAGAACGCGAGCGCCGCGGCCGCTGGTGTGCGGGACGCGGCGCTCATGCGGTGGACCGGCCCGTCACGCGACGCGCGTGGGGGGCGGTTGCAGGAGAAGGCTCAGCCCCTCACGGGCCGAGGCCGGAGACCTGGCTGTTGCCCGAGTTGATCTTGGTGACGACGGTGTTGCCGAAGGTGCGCCACGCGGCGATGCCCACGACGGCGATGAGGATGAGGATGATGACGTACTCGACGGTGGAGAGGCCGGCGTCGTCCTTCATCAGCGAGCGGGTGTTCTTGTTCATGGTGACCTTTTGCCTTTCCGAGCGTGTCGTCCCCGGTGGGGGATCAGGGGAACGGTAGAGAGACGATGAGCTGGGCGAAGCGATAGTAGTCGACGAAGGGTCGACCCAGTGAGTAGGTCGCGATCGCTGCGATCACTGACACCAGCAGGAGCACCACCACGTACTCGACGAAGGCCGCACCGGATTCATCCGTCGCGAGCGTCACCGTCGGTCGGTGGTTGCGCTGGGTCACGGACGAGACCATCGCAGGGGGCGTGCCATCGCACAAGCCCGCAGGAGGGAGGTCCCGCTCTCACTCTGCAGCCCCAGGAATCACGGGAGGGGAGCTCGCTGGGAGGAGAATCTCCCAGGGGGAGGAGGGAGAGGGGGCTGGGAGAGAAAGCTCCCAGGCGCGGGGAAGGCTCCCACCCACGACGGTGACCACCTCAGCCTGCATTTCGGGTGAGTCCGATGGCCCGCGGCGCTGAGCCGGATTCCCCGGAGCTCTGACCGGCCGTGAAACAAAGCGCTCCGCGTGCGCGGTTGAGGCGCTTGCTATGGACACATCCCCC
>JAEYZO010000883.1 GCA_023428035.1 Pseudomonadota bacterium
AACTTGACTGCGCGCCCGCGGGGGGTGGGGGGGGTCGACCTGCGCGGCGAGCTGCGAGGCCGCGACGATCACCTCGCGCACGCGCCGCCCCACGCGGAACTCCAGGAGGTGCCGGTGCTCCGGGGTCATGGGCTCGCGGGTCGCGAGGGTGAGCGTGCGCGAGGTGGTCGCGACGGGGAGCATCCCGTAGCGCTCGATGAGCTCCCGGGGAACGGCGCTCGCCGCGGCGGGGTCCGGCGGCGTCGCGTCGAGGTCGACGAAGGGCAGGCGGAACTTCGAGGCCAGGGCCCGCGCGAGCTCGGCCTCGGTGATGAGGGCCATGTCGCGCATGACCTCGCCGAGCCGGGCCTGCGGGGGATCGGGCGGCGGCGAGCCCGCCGAGGCGGTGACGTCTCCCGGCGTGGTGAGGCGGATCTGGGTCTGCTCGGCGAGGGCGCGGAGCACGTTCTCCGGGGTGATCGCCCCCATCTCGACGAGGATCGAGCCGAGCTGCTCGAGGCGCTCGAGGGCGCCCACGCGGTCGCGGTAGAAGTACAGCTCGCGGTAGGGCGAAGACGCGTCGATGACCTCGCCCACGAAGCCCCGAGCGCCCTCGACGGCGCCCGCGGCGCGCACGTCGAAGCACAGGTCGCGGGAGACGTGAACGCGCAGGGGCTCGGTGCCGTCGCGGGGGGGCGGCGGAGGGTCGTCGGGCGCGGCGCAGAAGGCGACGTAGGCGACGCGGTCGGTGGCCACGACGAGGCGGCGGGAGAAGGCCGCGACCTCGGCGGTGCTCGCGCCGACCCAGAGGGAGATCTCTGTGGCGTCGGGGTCGAAGCCCTCGACGCGACCGGCGACGGAGCGGCCGTCGGTGAGGCCGAGCACCACGGGCACGCCGGGGGCGTCGTCGGGGGGGACGCGGGCGTCGCCGGCCCAGCCGCCGAGGAGGGTGGGGCTACGCCGCGGCGGGTCTGAGGGGGCGCTCACCGCACGAAGATCGCGCTCGCCCGCGCGCGGAACGGGACCTCGATCGCGCCCCCGGCCACGGTGACCGAGGGGCCGCCGAGGGCGTCTCGGAGGGTCGTCCCGTCGGGGACGTTGAGCTCCGAGGCGAGGCCCACGCGCACGCTCCGGTCGGTGGTGCCGCGGTTGATGGCCACCACGGCGATGTCGGCCCCGGAGCCCCGCGCGTAGACGTACCCGTCGCCGTCGGTGTGCAGCGCCCGGCGCGCGCCGCGGCGCAGGCCGGGGTGCGTCGAGCGCCGCGTGCCCACGGCCTGCACGTGCGCGAGGAGCCCCCGCTCGCGGTCGGAGAGCGCGTCGCCGAAGCGCATGAGACGTCGGTTGTCGGGGTCGGCGGCGCCGGGCATGCCCACCTCGTCGCCGTAGTAGATCAGGGGCACGCCGGGCTGCGTGAGGATGAAGGTGAAGGCCAGCGCCATGCGGCGGTAGGGGTCGTCGGAGTCGGGCTGCCCGGGGGGGTTGTTGAAGCCCTGGTCGCGGGTGTTGCCCATGAGCTGCCCCGCGGCGTCGGACATGAACCGCTCGACGTCGTGGTTGCCGAGGAAGGGAGACATCGGCGCGTCGCCGTAGACCCGCTCGCTCGCGGCGACGGCGTTGTCGAGGTCGCCCATCGACCCCTGCTGCCGCGCGAAGGCGCTGAGCGTGGCCCAGTAGATCGGGAAGTCGAACTGCGCGTGCAGCGCGCCGCGGCCGATGTACTGCCGGATGAGGTCTCGCCCCTCGGCGCCGGTGAAGGTCTCGCCCACCGTGTACATCTGCGCGTTGCCGGTCTCCCACTCGTCGAGGCGCGCGCGGAGGTTCGTGGTCGACAGGTAGTTCATGTGCTTGACGGCGTCGACGCGGAAGCCGTCGGCGTCGGTCTCGACGAGCCACCACCAGGCGTCGTCGATCATCGCGTCGGCGGCGGGCATCGAGGCCCAGTTCACGTCGGGGAGGTAGTTCGTGAACCAGCAGTCGATGGGGCGGTCGTCCCAGGAGCACATGGGCCCGCCGCAGACGCACGACCCGTCGCCGTTGAACCAGCCGTCGCGGGCGTGGTCCCTGAAGTACGGGTGCTCGCGGTGGAGCTGGTTGTGCACGAGGTCGTAGAGCACCCTGATGCCGTGGCGGTGCGCCTCGGCGGTGAGCGCGCGCAGCTCGTCGAGGGAGCCCCAGTGCGAGTCGGTCTGCCGGGGCTGGTTCACCCAGTAGCCGTGGTAGCCGCTGTAGCTCCTCCCGTCGGAGCCGCGCCCCGCCGCGTGGGTGTTGCTGTTCACGGGTGACAACCACAGGGCGCGCACCCCGAGGCGGTCGAAGTAGCCCTCGCGCAGGGCCGCGGTCACCCCCGCGAAGTCTCCGCCGTTCCAGTCGGCGATGGGCGCGACGCCGCCGACGCGGCCGTCGTTGGTGGCGTCGCCGTTGCGAAAGCGGTCGGTGAAGACGAAGTAGAGCGGGCCGTCGCCCCAGCGGTAGGGGGTCTCCTCGACCCACATGGGCACGACGAGCTCCCGCGCGGCGGCGCCACCGGCGGAGCGGGCGTTGAAGCGCAGGGTGTACTTGGTGCGCGCGAGGCCCGTGAGGCGCACCCGCGCGAGGCCCGTCGCGCGGTCGAAGCTGAGCGCGCCCTGCGGGAGCGAGCCCGGGTAGATCGTGGCCTGCACGCCCATCGCGTCGGCGCCGCGGCGGTCGTTGCCGTCGACGTACTGCACCTCGACCTCGAGGTCCCCGGCGGCGGTCGCGCTCTGCCGCGCGACGCGGAGCGCGGGCTCGGCGCACGGTCGCACCACGAGGCGGGAGTTCTCGGTGCCGTCGACGTTCTTGCGCGCGATCACCGAGGGGTCGAGGATCCAGTCGGAGCCGTCGACGACGAGCTTGTAGCCGTAGTCCCCCGGGGGGATCTCGACGGTGGCGCCCCAGGTGCCGTCGCCGTTGTCGCGCATGGGGTTGGCCATGGTCGAGAAGCGGTTCCACTCGCCGGC
>JAEYZO010000892.1 GCA_023428035.1 Pseudomonadota bacterium
GGTCACGTCGCCGTCGCCGCCGTCGAGCGCGCCCGCGTCTCCGTCGTCGCAGGACTCGGTGTCGACGTCACCGCCCGCCGCGTCAGAGGTCGTGTCAGCGCCACGCGCGTCGACGTCGGTGAGCCCCGTCATCACCCCCGAGTCGAAGGCCGGCGCGGCGACGTCGCTCGCGTAGCCCGCGCCCGAATCGGTCTCCGCCGTGCCCGGGATCATCGGCCGCGACGTGAACGCGCAGCCCCCCGCCAGGAGCGCCATCGCGAGCCCGAGCGCCCGCACCTCAGCCTCCCCCGAGCGCGTCGCCCGCGGTGGGAGCGTCGGCGTCGGTGGTCGCGTCGGTCACGTCGCCGTGCGCGTCGGTCACGTCGCCGCCCGCGTCGACGGCCGCGGGGTCACACGGCCTGCCGTCGGTGGTCTGAAAGCCCCCGTCGCCGCCGTCGGCCTCCACCGGGAAGCAGTTGTCGAAATGCGGCCCTCCCGCGTCGCCCGGCGCGCTCGCGTCGGCCACGGCGACCGCGCCCGAGTCCGCGGCCGCGGAGGCGTCGATCGAGGCGTCGCTCGGCGGGGGCACCCACACGTCGGAGCCCATCGCGCCGGTGTCGGCCGTGCGGCCCCCGTCGGCGTTGCCCCCGATCACGCCGCGGTCGGTGCCGCTCGCGTCAGCGGTGTTCTCGTCGAGCGGGATCATCGGCCGCGAGGTGAACACACACCCCGCGCCCGCGAGCGCCCACACCAGTCCGATCGTCGGGAGCCTACGTGCCATCACTTCCGCCGGAGCCAGTACCAAGCATCCACCGCGCCGTCGACGCCGCACCCCGCTGGCCTTCACGCGCTCGCGCGCCCGTGGGGTGTCAACGTCTGATCGACCCGTCGAGCCGGCACAGTACGGCACAGGCCCGAGAGGCGTCTACACGCGCTCCGCGCCGTAGATTCGTGAGGACATAGCCTGTCACCCATAGACTGTCACGCGGTGGGGTGCGCGGGGTAGAACCCGTGGGCCATGAGCCTGCGACAGCCCGAGCTCTTCGCGCCCGCGGCGCGGTCGGCGCCGGAGCACTTCTGCGAAGTAGCGGTCCCCGTGCCGCTGCGGCAGACGCTCACCTACGCCGTTCCACCAGGGATGGTGAAGCACGTCGCGCCGGGGGTGCGCGTGGTGGTCCCCGTCGGGGGCCAGCGGCTCGTGGGCTACGTGGTCGAGACCTCGAACCGCGCCCCGGCGGGCCTCGACCCCGACAAGGTGCGCGCGATCTTCCACCTGCTCGAGGTCGAGCCAGTGTTCCCCGAAGACCTCCTGCGCTTTCTGCGCGAGGCCGCGGACTACTACCTCCACCCGCTCGGGGAGGTGCTGCGCTCCGCGGCCCCCGCGGTCGAGAAGCGCAAGGGCGACCCTCACGAGTCTCCGCCGGGGCGCAACGCGCTCAAGGCGAAGTGGGCCCGCGTGCGCGAAGAGGCCTTCGTGAAGGTCACCGACGCCGCGAGGGCCGAGGCGCCGAAGCTCCGCGGGGGGCGGCAGGCGCAGGCGTGGTCGATCCTCGCGTCGCGCGGCGAGGTGCCCTTGTCCGAGCTGCGCCGGCAGATGAAGGGCGTCCACGCGGTGGTCGACGCGCTCAAGGCGAAGGGCGTGGTCGAGGTCGAGCTGCGCGAGGTTCCCGAAGACCCCTTCTTCGGCGCGCCCGTGCCCCGCGACGCCCCGCCGGAGCTCACCGACTCGCAGCGCGACGCCGTCGAGGCCATCGTGGCCTCGGTCGAGGCGCACGAGCGGGCGACCTTCCTCCTGCACGGGGTCACGGGCTCGGGCAAGACCGAGGTGTACCTCCGGGCCATCGCGGCCGCGGCGCGCAAGGGCAAGGGCGCGCTGATGCTCCTGCCCGAGATCGCGCTCACGCCGCAGCTCGTGGCGCGGTACCGCGCGCGCTTCGGAGACGACCTCGCGGTGATGCACTCGGGGCTCAAAGACCGCGACCGCCACGCGATGTGGAAGAAGCTCCACCGCGGGGAGTGCAAGGTGGCCATCGGCGCGCGCAGCGCGGTCTTCGCCCCGGTGCGCGACCTCGGGCTCGTCATCGTCGACGAGGAGCACGACCCCTCGTTCAAGCAGGACGACCACTTCCGCTACCATGGCCGCGACCTCGCGCTCCTGCGCGCGCACCGCGCGGGAGTCCCTTGCGTGCTGGGCTCGGCCACCCCCTCGGTGGAGAGCTACCACGCCGCGATGGACGGTCGGTACCGCCTGCTGCACCTGCCCGACCGCGCGACGAAGGCCGCCCTGCCCGACATCGAGGTGGTGGATCTGCGCCGCGTCGGTCCGCGCGGGCCCACGGGGCACGAGCTCCTGTCACTCCCGCTGGTGAGGGCGCTCTCGGCCACCCTCGCGCGCAAGGAGCAGGCGATCCTCTTCCTCAACCGCCGGGGCTTCGCGCCGAGCGTGCGCTGCGCGCGCTGCGACCAGGCCATCGAGTGCCCCTCGTGCTCCGTCGCGCTGGTGCTGCACCGACGGCAGTCGGCCCTGCGCTGCCACTACTGCGACTTCACCGCGGCGTGGGAGGGCTCCTGCGTCGTGTGCGGCAGCGAAGACGTCGCCCTCGTGGGCGTGGGCACCGAGAAGCTCGAGGGCGCGCTGGTGAACAGCTTCCCCGCGGCGCGGGTGGGGCGGCTCGACCGCGACGTGGCGAGCGGCATGGGCTCCGAGGCCGTGCTCGACAAGCTCCGCCGCGGAGACATCGACATCCTCGTCGGCACGCAGATGGTCACCAAGGGCCACGACATCGCGCGGGTCACCCTCGTCGGGGTCATCAACGCCGACGCGGCGCTCGCGTTCCCAGACTTCCGCGCGACGGAGCGCACCTTCCAGCTCCTCTCGCAGGTGGCGGGGCGCGCGGGGCGCGGGGGGCTGCCCGGGCGGGTGCTCATCCAGACCTTTCAGCCCGAGCACCCGGTGCTGCACCGCGCGAAGGCCCACGACTACGAGGGCTTCTACGGCGACGAGGTCACCGCGCGGCAGGAGCTCGGCTACCCCCCCTTCGGGCGCCTCGCCGCGCTCAAGGTCGACGGCCCCGACGAGGAGGCCCTGCGCGCGACCTGCGCTCGGCTCGACGGGTTCCTGCGCGCGATGCCCGAGGTGGTGAACGCGCAGGTGAAGGTGCTCGGGCCGGCGCCCTCCCCCGTCGAGAAGATCCGCTCCCGCTACAGGATGCAGAGCCTCCTGCGCTGCTCCGAGCGGCCGCCGCTGCGGCGCGTGCTCGCCCGCCTCGTCGAGAGCCTCGACGAGTTCACCCGCGACGGGGTGCGCGTCGCCGTCGACATCGACCCGGTGCAGATGCTCTGACCACGCCTTGCCCTCGGGGCCGTTCTCCGCTCCATTGGTGCCCTCATGCTCACGCGACGTCTCCTCCTCGCGCTGGCCCTCGCCGCGCTCGCCTCGGCCGGCTGTCAGAAAAAGCGCACGGAGCCGTGGGTCGACGCGCCCGCGCCCTACGCGGCCGACCCTACGCAGCCCTTTCCCCTCGGGGGGGAGCGCAGCGACGTGCTGGAGCGCGACCGCATCGGCCACGAGGCCAGCGACGTGTACCTCTTCGGCGTGGTGCACCTGTCGCTCCTCGCCATGATGGGCCTCGCGGCCTACTGGTGGAGAAGGCACGGGGCCCAGGCGAAGCTCGAGCGCGGCTTCGACCCGCGCGCTCCCCTGCGCGACGGCCCCGCGGCGGTGATGGGGGTGGTCGAGACCGACCCCGGGCCCGAGGCGCCCGCGGTGGCGGTGACGATCTACCAGCGAGGCACCGAGGCGCAGAACAAGGGCCAGTGGTCGCACAACTGGAGCGAGGTGAAGCGCGAGGTGTGGGCGCGGCCCTTCTGGATCCGCCGCGACGACGGGGCGGTGGTGCGCGTCGAGCCCGACCAGGCGACGGTGCTGCGCGACGACCTCTCGCGCGAGCAGCGGTACAGCATCGACGCGCGCACGCGGCACGCGGAGCTTCAGCGCGGCGAGCGGGTGTTCGCGACGGGCGTGCTCGCCGGCGCGGCGCTCGCGCAGCCCAACGCGGCCTACCGCGGGATGCAGGGCACGCCCACGCTGCGCGCGGCGCCGGGCACGCCGCTGATGGTGTCGACGGAGCTGCCGGGCGACACCTTCGCGAAGCGCGCGCTCTTTCACCTGAAGTGGCTGGTGGCGCTGGTGGTGGTGGGCGGCACGTTGGCGATGACGGTGTTCCCGAAGGTCGAGCTGCTGGCCGTCGACGGGGTGTCGGTGATGGCGCGGCCGACGCAGACGCGGCAATGGATGGTGTGGGTGAAGCCCAAGAACCGACGGGGCTACTGGTCGCCTCGCTACGCGGTGCGCGCGGAGTACACCTTCCGCGACGGGCAGACGGTGTCGCTGGAGGACGACTGCGGCTACGGCCTGCACGCCTGCGTGACCGCGGGGCAGTGCGCGCGGGTGCCCTTCGTGGTGTCGGCCAACATGCCGAGCGTGCACATGCTCGGGTCGCACGCCTCGCTCACGGTGGGGCGCGCGATGATCCTGGGGCTGGCGCTGGTGATCCTCGGGATCTCGTACCCGGCGAGCGCCGCCTCGACGCGGCCCTGGTACCTCCGCAAGCGGGTGAACGACCACGGCCGCGGGAGGCTCTGAGCGGCGTTGATGTCCGCCGCCCGCAGCGCGCTCGACCACGTCGGGGGCACCCCCCTCGTGACGCTCTCCCGCGTCGGGGCGGGGCTCCCGGTGCCCGTGCTCGCCAAGTGCGAGCACCTGAACCCCGGCGGCTCGGTGAAGGATCGCGTCGCCCTCGCCATCATCGACGACGCCGAGGCGCGAGGCGCGCTCCGCCCGGGGATGACCCTCGTCGAGGCCACCGCGGGCAACACGGGCATGGGCCTCGCCGTCGTCGCGGCGCTCCGAGGCTACAAGCTGGTGTGCGTGCTGCCCGAGAAGATGTCCGTCGACAAGCGCCAGGCGCTCGCCGCGGCGGGGGCCGAGGTGATCGTCACGGCCAACGCGCCGCCGTCGAGCGAGGAGAACTTTCGCAGCGTCGCGCGACGTCTCGCGGAGGAGCGCGGGTGGTTCCTCACCGACCAGTTCAACAACCCGGCGAACGTGCGCGCGCACGAGGCCACCACGGGCGAGGAGATCCTCGCGCAGACGGGGGGGCGCGTCGGGGCCTTCGTGGTGGGCGCGGGCACCGGCGGGACCATCTCGGGCGTGGGCCGTCGCTTGAAGTCTGCGCTCCCGAAGGTGCGCGTGGTGCTCGCCGACCCGGTGGGGTCTTCCCTCGCGGACTGGGTCGAGACGGGGGCGCTCGGGCCCGACGGGTCCTACGCGGTGGAGGGCATCGGCGGCAGCGAGGCGCCGGCGAACCTGCACCGTGAGGTCATCGACGCGGCGGAGCGCGTGACCGACGAGGAGAGCTTCGCGATGGCGCGGCGGCTCGCGCGCGAAGAGGGCCTGTTCGTCGGCGGCTCCGCCGGCACCAACGTGGTCGCGGCGCTGCGCGTGGCGGCGCGCGGTGGCCTCGACGGCCCCGTGGTCACGGTGCTCCCCGACGCGTGGGACCGCTACCGCGCCAGGCCCTGGATGCGCGCCTGGGCGGAGTGACCGCGCGCGGTCAGCACCTCGCACCCGTCGCGGGTCACGAGCACCGTGTGCTCGCGCTGCGCCGACGGAGACCCGTCCGCCGTCACCACCGTCCACCCGTCGTCGAGCACGCGGACCGCGACGTCTCCCAGCGTCACCATGGGCTCGATGGTGAAGGCCATCCCCGCGCGCAGGCGCAGCCCCCGGCCCGCGACGCCCACGTGCGAGACGTGCGGCTCCATGTGCATCCGACGCCCGATGCCGTGGCCGCCGAACTCCGTCACCAGCCCGCAGCCCTCGCTCCGCGCGACGGCCTCGATGGCGGCGCCGATGTCCCCGAGGCGCGCCCCCTCGCGCACCGCCGCGACGCCCGCGTCGAGGCAGCGACGCGCCACCGCCACCACCTTCGCGCGCTCCGGCGTGGTCTCACCGATCACGAAGGTGTCCGAGGTGTCTCCGTGGTAGCCGTCGAGCTCCGTGGTCACGTCGACGTTGATGATGTCTCCCGGGCGCAAGACCACGTCGCGCCGCGGGACGCCGTGGCACACCACCTCGTTCACGCTCGTGCACACCGCCGCGGGGAAGCCCCGGTACCCGAGCTGCGACGGTCGGCCTCCCTGCGCCGCGGTGAGCTCCCGCACCCAGCGGTCGATGTCCGCCGTGGTGACCCCAGGGGCGAGGCGCGCCCCGACGTAGGCCAGGGTCCCCGCCGCGGCCTCGCCCGCGCGGCGCATCCGTTGAGCCTCTCGCGCCGACAGGATCTCGATCGCCATCGGGCGCAGCCTGCGGCGCGGGAGGGCGCCGGCACCAATACCGTTTTCGCATGGCGAGACGCGGGCGCCGTGGGCGCGGTAGCGTCGCGTCGGTGAGCCTCGACCAGATCCGCTACTTCGTCGCCGTCGCCGAGGAGGAGAACATCACCCGCGCGGCGAGGCGGTTGCGCGTGTCGCAGCCGCCGTTGACGCGGCAGATCCGGGCGCTCGAAGACGAGCTGGGGGTGGCCCTCTTCGAGCGGCGCCCGCGGGGCGTGGCGCTCCTGCCCACGGGCGAGCGGCTCCTCGCGCGGGCGCGACGGATCCTCGCCGAGGTCGAGGCCGCGAAGGGCGACGTCACGGGGGAGCGCTCACCCGCTGACGCGCACCGCGTTCCGCCCCGCTGACTTCGCCTCGTAGAGCGCGACGTCGGCGCGGCGCACCAGCGCCTCGGTGCCCTCCCCCTCGCG
>JAEYZO010000939.1 GCA_023428035.1 Pseudomonadota bacterium
CGCCGGCCCGGTCGACGCCGGGCGCGTCGACTCTGGCGTCGTCGACGCGGGGCCGCCGGACACGGGGGTCACCAATTGGCGCGTGGCCGAGGGATCGTCGACCTACACCACCTGGCGCGCGGGGGACGATAACTCGCCGCGGCAGCTCTACTGCCCGGCGGGTTCGGTGATGACCGGCATCGGCGTGCGCGCCAGCCGTTACCTCACCGAGCTCGCCGCCCGCTGCGCGCCCCTGCGCGCCGACGGCAGCCTCGGCCCGAGCGTCACCAGCGACTGGTATGGGGGTTCGGCCTTCGCGACGCGGGTCATCGACGACTGCCCCTCGGGGCAGGTGGTGATGCGCTTCGACGGCCGCGCCGGCGGCGTGATCGACCGCATCCGGGCGTACTGCGCGCCGCTGCAGCCGTGGGTGCTCTCGGGCACGACCGGCGCGACGCTCTCGAACCACGGCGGCGGCGGCGGCGGGGCGTGGAACGACCAGTGCCCCGCGGCGAGCGTCGCGACGGGCATGGACCTCGACGAGGAGTTCTTCGCCGGCACGAACCGCATCACCGCGTTCCGAGTGCGCTGCTCGCCGATCCGTCGCTGAGCTTCGGTGGGGGGCGCCGCCGCGGCGCGAGGGGGCGCCGCGGACGGTGGAGGGCGGAGGGTCAGTAGCCCGCGGGGAGGATCACGCTGGAGAGCGGCGTGCGCTGCGAGTTGCCGTCGGTCCAGGTGATGGGGCCGTTGAGGTAGTCGAGGTGCAGGTCGGTGTAGCCGCCGAAGTACCCGGTGCCCGAGGGGTCGCGCGCGGTGCCCCAGGAGTTCTTGATCCGGATGAAATCGATGGTGCCGTAGCGCACCGCGAGGGCCTGGTCGGCCGTCGACGCCGCCTCGCCCGCGCGGAGCGTGCGCGGCTCCTCGCCCGGCTCGTTGAGCGTGACCTCGTAGTCCTCCATCACCGTGAGGTGGCCGCCCTGACGCCCCGGGCTCGTCAGGTTCGACATCTGGAAGACGCCCGACGACGACATCGCGTTGAAGTCCACCAGCCACGAGATCAGCACCGGCTGCCGGTCGTTGAGGGCCCGCATCACCCGCTGCATGAACTGCGCGCGGCCCGTCGCGCTGCTCGGGTACGAGGCGCTGCGCCACGCGAAGCGGCCCCAGCCGATGACGTCACCCAGGGTGCCGTCGACCTGCTGCGCGCGGCCGTTGCGCATCACCCGCGTGCGGATCGGGATCGACTCCACCCGGCGGAAGAACCCGCGGTCGGTCACCCGGGTCGTGCTGACGGTGTACGTCGCGCGCGGCCCGAACACCCGGAGGATCTCAGACCGCACGCCCTCGTCGAGCTGCCACGCGTCCATGAGGGCGGTGAGCACGATCGCGGGGTTGCGCCGGGCCTCGACCGTCGCCAGCGCCCCGCCCTCGTTGAGGGCGGTGTTGATCGCGCGGAGGGCGTCGCTCTGCCGCTGCGAGCGGTCGTCCTCGGCCTCCTCGGGGATGAACTCGGCCTCGTACACGACGCCGCGGGCGCGGAGGATGGTCATGGCCCCGTCCCACCAACCGCCGGTCGACACCTCGGAGCGGCCCGCCGCGTTGGCGGTCACCCGCCCGCCGGTGATCTTGCCGTACCAGTCCCAGAAGGTGATCCAGCTCTCGGAGATGTTGATCGTCTGCCCGGTGCGCTCGCGGTGGAGGGACTCGGCCCAGCCCGTCGCGGCGTAGGCCCAGCAGTTCCCGATCGACTGGTTGCGCACCGCCGTGTGGTTCACGTCGGTGACGGGCTCGACGTACTCCGCCTCGTCGTCGATGCCGCCGATCGCCTCGTCCGTCGCGCACCCGCTCACCGCGGGCACCGCGAGCGCCAGGAACAGCCCGAGCCGCCAGCCGCGGCGCCACTCACCCAGAATCGACATCTCCGAGGTCTCCTGTAGGGGGGTGTAGGATACGCGCGGGACCCTAAGCCCCGCGGGCCATCGAGCGCAAGACCCTCCCCGCGGGCGGGTCTGGTATCACCGCGCGATGGGCTCCCCGCGCATCCCCCTGGGCGACGACAGCTTCTTCCTGGTGCTCACCGGCGCGGGGGTCTCGGCCGAGAGCGGCATCCCGACCTTTCGCGACTCGAACGGCCTCTGGGAGAACCACCGGGTCGAGGACGTCGCCTCGCCCGAGGGCTTCGCCCGCGACGCCGCGCTGGTGTGGCGCTTCTACTCCCTCCGCAGGGAGGCCGCGGCGAGGTGCTCGCCCAACCCGGGCCACCGCGCGCTCGCGGCGCTGGAGCGGCGGATGGGCGACCGGATGCTCCTCGTCACGCAGAACGTCGACGGGCTGCACCAGCGCGCGGGCAGCGAGAGGGTGGTGGAGATCCACGGCAGCCTCTACCGCACCCGCTGCTCGGGCTGCGAGCGGGAGCCCTTCAGCGACGCGTCGAGCCACCACGAGGGGGCGCCCGCGTGCGAGCTCTGCGGGCAGGGGCGACTGCGGCCCGACATCGTGTGGTTCGGCGAGGTGCTCGACCACCGCGCGCTACGCCGCATCGAGCGCTTCATCGAGCGCGCGCAGGGACGTCTCGTCTACCTCGCCGCGGGGACCTCGGGGCTCGTCTACCCCGCCGCGGGGCTCGTGCACGCCGCGCGGCAGGTGGGGGCCGACACCTGGCTCGTGAACGCCGACGCGCCGCAGAACCGCGGGGAGTTCGAGCACTTCGTGCAGGGCCGCTCGGGCGAGCTGCTCCCCTCGCTCCTCGGCGTGGAGCGCGACCTCAGCGAGAGCGACGCGCCGGCGTGACGTGGAGGCGCTGCGCGGCGGCCTCGTAGAGCCCGACGCAGCGCTGGTGTGACTCCCTCGCCGCGACCACCAGGCGCTGGCTCCGGTCGAGGAGCTCCGAGAGCCTCGCGCGGTCCTCGCCGCGGATCTCTCCCCCGTCGCCGGGGATCATCGCGCGCGCCTGCGCCGTCATCCGCTGGGCGTCGTGGGTGCCGCGGTAGGTGGTGACGCACGACTCGCGCAGGTCGGCCGCGCCGGGGCTCGTCGGTCGCAGGGCCTCGAGCGCGCGCAGGGAGCTCTCCTCCGCGTCGTCGTCGGGCGCGCCCACCACGGCGGAGACGGCCTCGACCACGGCGCGGAGCTCCCGCA
>JAEYZO010000022.1 GCA_023428035.1 Pseudomonadota bacterium
GGCATCGACGCCGGCCCCGAGGTCGACGCCGCCGTTGACGTCGGCCCCGAGGCGGCGGCCGACCGCGGCGCGCCCCTCGACGTTCACAACGGCACCTGCACCCTCGACGCGGGCGCGGCCCCGCGGCTCTCCCGCGGCCCCCTCTGGGGGATGATCCAGACCACGACCTCGGGGGGCCCGGCGCTGCGCCTGCCCACCGGCGGCGCCGTGCCAGGATGCGGCTCGATGGACGGCGTGGTGGCGCCCCCCACGCAGGTCTTCGAGTGGCGCGTGAGCAAGGGCGCGCGCGTCGCCGCGACCACCAACACCAGCTTCTGCGACGGCATCGACACCCGCGTCTACGCCGTGTGGTCCTGCGGCTCGGCGGACCTGAACAACCCCGCGGCCTGCAACGACGACCTCGCGGCCCCGGCGACGCCCCTGTGCCTGATGTGCTCCACGCCGACGGGGCGCAACTGCGCGTCGACCACCTCCCTCCTCGACCTCGCGGTCACGCCGGGAGACACCGTCTTCTTCGCGGTCAACGGCTACAGCGCGCCGGGGGCGCCCCCGGCCAACGTCGGGGCCTTTCGCCTGTGGGTGGGCGAGAACCCCGCGCGCGTCGCCCCGCTGCCCACCACCGGCGTCACCGTCGACCGCTGCCCCTGCCAGCCGAGCACCGGCGACGCGGCGATCGTGCCCTTCCCCGACGGGAGCGTGGTCGACGGGTTCCCCGTGGCGCTCGACCTGTCGCAGGGCGCGCGGAGCGTGCTCACCTCGCGCACGGCGCCGGGCCACGCCTCGGGCGGCCGTATCATCGGCGTGAGCGGGCAGTTCTCGCTCCGCGCTGTGAACGTCAACCCCAGCAACCCCGCGTGCCGCGACGCCGAGCCGACCTTCGACCTCTACGTCGACGGCCGCGCGGTGACCTCCTTCGTGGTGCCCGCGCGCTACGCGGCCCCCTTCTCGTTCACCGTGCCGTACACGGGCTTCGCGCCGGTGATGGTGGGCGCCACCTTCGCCGCGGAGCTCCGCCTGCGCGCGGTGTCGGTCTCGCCCGACTGCGCCACCTACGAGTTCGACCGCACCGCGGGGGCGTCGAACCCCAACGCCCTCTCGCTGTACTACGAGCGCTGACGCGGCGCTGGCCCGCGGGGGGTGTCATCCCCTACGATGCCCACGGTCGGCGCGCGCCCTCGCGCCGGCGGAGGAGCACGGGAACGCCATGGCCATGATGATCGAGAAGATCGCCGCCCTTCAGGACTACGACACCTACCGCGACCTGCACTGGGAGGGCTCCTTCGAGGACTACCTCGGCGTGGTGCGGCAGCGGCCCGAGGTGACCCGCAACGCGTTCCAGCGCGTGTACGACATGATCATCTCCGCGGGGCAGGAGGAGTACGTCGACAACAAGAAGCGCCTCGTGCAGTACAACTTCTTCCGCGACGAGGCGGGGGGCGGGCGCGACGCGGTGTACGGCCTCGACATCCCGCTGATGCGCCTGGTGCACGTGCTCCGCGCCGCGGCCGAGGGCTACGGGCCCGAGCGCAGGGTGATCCTCCTGCACGGCCCGGTGGGCAGCTCGAAGAGCACCATCGCGCGGCTCATCAAGAAGGGCGTCGAGGACTACTCCCGCACCGCCGACGGCGCGCTCTTCACCTACGAGTGGACCAACCTCGAGGGCACCGGGCTCGTGCTCGGCGCCGACGGCAACGGGAGCTTCCCCTCGCCCATGCACGAGGAGCCCCTGCGGCTCATCCCGCCCGAGTGGCGCGAGCGCGCGGTGGCGGAGCTCGGCCTCGGCACCGAGAAGTTCAAGGTGCGGGTCGAGGGCGACCTCAACCCCGCGTGCCGGTACATCTTCAAGAGCCTGCTCGACCGCTACAAGGGCGACTGGTCGAAGGTGGTCTCGCAGCACATCCGGGTGAAGCGCCTGCTCCTCTCGGAGAAGGACCGCGTGGGCATCGGCACCTTTCAGCCCAAGGACGAGAAGAACCAGGACTCCACCGAGCTCACGGGGGACGTCAACTACCGCAAGATCGCGGAGTACGGCTCGGACTCAGACCCGCGGGCCTTCAACTTCGACGGCGAGTTCAACATCGCCAACCGCGGCGTGATCGAGTTCGTCGAGGTGCTCAAGCTCGACGTGGCCTTCCTCTATGACCTCCTGGGGGCCTCGCAGGAGCACCGGATCAAGCCGAAGAAGTTCGCGCAGACCGACATCGACGAGCTGATCATCGGCCACACCAACGAGGCCGAGTACAAGAAGCTCCTCGCCAACGAGTTCATGGAGGCGCTGCGCGACCGCACGATCAAGATCGACATCCCGTACATCACCCGGGTGTCGGAGGAGCAGCGGATCTACGCCAAGTCCTTCGGGGCGGGGAAGGTGAAGGGCAAGCACGTCGCCCCGCACACGCTGTCGATCGCGGCGATGTGGGCGGTGCTCACGCGGCTCGAGGACCCGAAGAAGCACAACCTCTCGGTGCTCCAGAAGATGAAGCTCTACGACGGCAAGATGCTCCCTGGGTACACCCAGGACACCGTCAAGGAGCTCAGGAAGGACACCCGCCGCGAGGGCATGGACGGGATCTCTCCGCGCTTCGTGCAGGACATGCTCTCGAACGCCCTGGTGCGCTACGACGAGCCCTCGCTCAACCCCTTCATGGTGATGAACGAGATCGAGCGCGGCCTGAAGGCGCACTCGCTCATCACCAGCGAGGAGCAGCGCAAGAAGTACAGCGACCTCATCGCGGTGGTGCGCCGCGAGTACGAGGAGATCATCAAGAACGAGGTGCAGCGGGCGATCAGCGCCGACGAGACCGAGGTGGCGAAGCTCGCCGCGAACTACGTCGACAACGTGCGGGCCTACACCCTCAAGGAGAAGGTCAAGAACCGCTTCACGGGCCGCGACGAGGAGCCCGACGAGCGGCTGATGCGCTCCATCGAGGAGAAGATCGACATCGCCGAGGCCCGCAAGGACGACTTCAGGCGAGAGATCATGAACTACATCGGCGCGCTGGCCCTGGAGGGCAAGAAGTTCACCTGGAACACCAACGACCGCCTGCGCCGCGCCCTGGAGCTCAAGCTCTTCGAAGACAAGAAGGACACCATCAAGTTCACGGCGGTGGTGTCGAACGTGGTCGACCGCGAGACGCAAGAGAAGATCGACGCGGTGAAGACCCGGCTGATCCGTGACTTCGGCTACGACGAGATCAGCGCGCAGAACGTGCTGGAGTACGTGAGCTCGATCTTCGCCCGCGGCGACGTGAAGGCCTGACCGGCCGCCGGCTCAGTCCCCCCCCTAGACCTCCCCCCCCGCCGCGCCTCTGACGCGCGCCACCAGGGCTCCCCTGGTGGCATCGCACCTCCACCTTCAGGAGGACACCATGAGCCACGACCACGCGCCCCGAGAGGGCCTCGACCGCCCTGGGATGACCACCTCCCTCTGGACCGCCACGTCGGCCCCACCCGAGCTGACCCGCGTGGCCGACCCCACGGCCGACATCGACGTGGTGGTGGTCGGCGCGGGCATCGCGGGCATGACCGCGGCCTACCACCTCGCGCGCGAGGGCCGTCGCGTGGTGGTGCTCGACGACGGCCCGGTGGGCGGCGGCGAGACGGGGCAGACCAGCGCGCACCTCTCGCCCATCCTGCGCGAGCGCTACAAGGACCTGGAGTCGATGCACGGGCTCGAGGGCCTGCGCGCGATCGCGGCCGCGCACATGGGCGCGGTCGACGACATCGAGGAGATCTCCGCGCGCGAGGGGATCGACTGCGGCTTCGAGCGCGTCGACGGCTACCTGGTGCTCGGCGAGGGCGACGACGCGAAGCTGCTGGAGGAGGAGCTCGAGGCCCTCTCTCGCGCGGGCGTCGACGCGGAGCTGGTCTCTCGCTGCATGCCCGGGGGGGTCGACCTCGGGCCGGCGATCCGCGTGAGGCGGCAGGCGAGGTTCCACCCGCTGCGGTACGTGACGGGGCTGGCGAAGGCGGTGGAGCGCTACGGCGGCGCGGTCGCGACCGACGTGCACGTCGTGTCGGTGAAGGGCGACGGCAACGCGCCGGTAGAGGTCGAGACGCGCGACGGGCGGAGGTTCGTCGCGAAGGACGTGGTGGTGGCGACCAACAGCCCCATCCACACGCGGGTGGCCTACCACACGAAGCAGGCGGCCTACCGCACGTACATCGTCGGGCTCTCGGTGCCGAAGGGCACGCTCCCCGGCCTCGTGTGGGACACCGAGGACCCCTACCACTACGTGCGCGAGGCCGAGGGCGCGACCGAGGGCGAGGCCGTGCTGGTGGTCGGCGGCGAGGACCACAAGACGGGTCAGGACGAGTCCCCCGAGGGGCGCTGGTCGAAGCTCGAGACCTGGGCGCGGGCGAGGTTCCCGCAAGCTGGCGCGGTGGCGTGGCGCTGGTCGGGTCAGGTGATGGAGTCCATCGACGCCGTGGGCTTCAACGGCAAGAGCGTGAGCGAGGAGCGCGTCTGGGTCATCACGGGCGACAGCGGCAACGGGCTCACCAACGGCACCCTCGGCGGACGGCTCGTGGCCGACGGCGTCGCGGGCCGCGACAACCGCTGGGCGGCGGCCTTCAAGCCCTCGCGCATCCCCGTCCGCGAGGCGGGCGAGTGGGTGAAGGAGAACCTCAACGTCGCGACGCAGATGGCCCACTGGCTCAAGGGCGGCGACGTCGAGGGCGTCGATGACATCGCTCCGGGCGAGGGCGCGGTGATCTCGCACGGGCTCAACAAGCTCGCGGTCTACCGCGACCCCGTGGGGCAGCTCCACACCTGCAGCGCGGTGTGTCCGCACCTCAAGTGCCTCGTCGCGTGGAACAGCGCCGAGAAGAGCTGGGACTGCCCCTGCCACGGGAGCCGCTTCTCCCCCGAGGGCGAGGTGTTGAACGGCCCGTCGGCGGAGGGGCTCACCCGCGTCGAGGGCGTGTCGCTCCCCGAGGGCGACGCGGTGCCTGTCGCGCCCGCGATGGCTCCGAAGCTCGCGTGACGCGAAGGCGCGGTCGCCGCGCCGCCCCCTGCACGCGCGTCCCAGTTTCCACGCCGCGAGGTCGTGGACATGGTGAACGGACGAGGAGACGCCCCATGCCCAACGGAATCGTGCTGTCGTGCCCGAATTGCGGGCAGAAGAACCGGATCCCGGGGGACCGCATCGTCGAGCGACCCCGCTGCGGTCGATGTCAGACCGCGATGCACGAGCCAGGTTGCGTGCTCGCCGTCGACGGCTTCGACGAGTTGCAGAACGTCTTGAACGCCTCTGAGAAGCCCGTGCTCGTGGACTTCTGGGCCCCGTGGTGCGGGCCCTGCCGCGCCGTCGCTCCCGAGGTCGCGAAGGTCGCGTCGAAGCACTCCAGCGACCTCCTCGTGCTCAAGGTGAACACCGACGTCGACCCGCGCGTGGGGGGGCACTACGGCATCCAGTCGATCCCGACCATGGCGGTCTTCCGCGGGGGGCGGGAGCTCGCCCGCACCTCGGGCGCGCGCCCCGCGGCGGCCATCGAGGCGTGGGTGCGCGCCGCGGGCTGAGCCCTCACC
>JAEYZO010000075.1 GCA_023428035.1 Pseudomonadota bacterium
CGGCCAACCGCATCGTCCAGCTCCGCGCCCTCGCCCTCTCCGACCGGTGGAACCCTGCGATGGATCTCACGATGGACCACCTCCGAAAGGAGGTCGTGGCCGCGTGATCAGCATGGGAGGCAGACCCGGCGGCAACTACCCTGACACTGGGGGAACCTCACCCCGCAGCAGTGGGACCGCGCGCTCGAAGCGGCCCCGGTCGGCGAGGTGGTGTTCGTGATGGAACACGCGAGCTGAGGCGGGTTGAATGTAACCGCAGCACGAGCCCCGTCCTTCTCCGCGCCCTCCGCCGCGTCGCATCGTCGTGTCGATGGCACCTCGTTCTCTCCCAGCGCCGTCGCGCACGCATCATCCTTCGACCGAGCAGCGGTGGCGTGACCGCGTCGTCGCGTGGCAGCGCAGCGGCCTGACGGCTGACGTGTTCGTCGCCGACAAGCCCTACTCGGCCAGCACCCTTCACTGGTGGTCCAGCCGCCTGCGCCGCGCCGCGATCCCCACCTTCGTCGAGCTACGGCCGCGCGCTCCCACCGAGGTCCCTCGCGTCGCTGCGGACCTGCTCGTCGAGGTCGGCGCCGCGCGCGTGCGCGTCACCTCCGACTTCGACCCCGCGCTGCTCGCGGCCGTCGTGCGGGCCCTGTCGGAGCCCTCGCGATGATCCCCTCGGGCGTGCAGGTCTTCGTCGCGGTCGAGCCCGTCGACCTTCGCTACGGCTTCGAGCGGCTCGCAGGCCTGGCCGCCGCGCGCATGGGCTACGACGCCCGCTCGGGCGCGCTCTTCGTCTTCCTCGGACGCCGCGGAGGCACCGCGAAAGTGCTCTTCTTCGACGGCACTGGGATGTGCCTGTTTCACAAGAGACTGGACCGCGGCACCTTCCAACGTCCGCTCAGCCCCGAGCCCGGCGCGACCCACGTCGAGGTCGACGAGGCGACCTTCGAGACGCTTCTCGACGGGCTCCCGATCAGCCCGCAGGCGCCGCGAGAGCCGAAGCCGCGGACACGTCGACGATTGCAGTGATCGATATCGTTGTCGGTTGATTCTTCTCGACTCTGCGTTGTCGAGTTCGTACAAGCGCGCCGTGCCCGAGACGACCACGGCGGAAGCCACGACGACGGAGGCTCGCATCGCAGAGCTCGAAGCGCGCCTGCACGACTCCGAGGCGGCGCTCGCGCGTGTACGCGCGGCCTACGCGCACGCCTTGGAGCGGTTGCAGTTGATGCAGCGTCGGCTCTTCGTCGCCTCCGCGGAGCGTCGCGACGACGACGGCGCGCAGCTCGCGTTTGAGAGCCTGTTCGAGCAGGTGCGCAAGCTCTCGGCCGAGCTCGACAAGGCCGCGGGCGACGACGGCACCGACAGCAAGGGTGACGGCGCCAAACCCCGCACGCGCAAGCCTCCCACGGGGCGCCGCGACCTCGCCGAGTCGGACCTGCCCGTGGTGCGCGTGGAGCTGCTCGACCCCGAGCTCGAAGGGGTCGCCGAGCGCATCGGCTTCGAGGAGAGCTCGCGCCTGGGCTACGAGCGCGGAGGCCCGCGCCGCATCGTGCTCGCCCGCGCTGTCTACAAGGTGCCCACGCCCGAGACGGACGCCCCCGCCGAGGCTCCGACCGCGTCGACGGAGACCGTCGACGACGCGCCGATGCCCACGGTGCGGATCGTCACCACGCCGATGCCCAAGGAGCTCTTCCGTCGCACGCTCCTGGCGCCTTCGATGATCGCGCACGTGCTCACGAGCAAGTACCTCCTGGGCGTTCCCTTCTATCGGCTGGAGCAGAGCTTCTCGCTTCAGGGCTTCTCGCTCGACCGCGGTACCATGAGCCGCTACGCCGAGGACGTGGGCGCCACCCTCGGCGCCATTGTCGAGGCCGCCCGCAAGGACGCCTTCGACCACGCCTTCTGCCTGTCCACCGACGCCACCGGCGTGCGGATCCAGCCGGGCTCCTTGCAGGAGCGCGGCGGGCAGAAGGGCCCTTGCCACGAGGGACACTTCTTCGTGGTCCTGGCCGACCGCGATCACGTCTTCTTCGAATACCAGCCCAAGCACACCTCCGCCGCGGTGTGCTCCATGTTCAAAGGCTTCACCGGGTACATCCAGGCCGACGCCCACGTCGTCTACGACGCCCTCTTCGCAGGAAGACCGCCGGCGGGCGAGCCCGCCGACCCCAACAAGGGGCCGCCTCCCAAGGAGGTGGGCTGCTGGAGCCACTGCCGACGAGGCTTCTGGGAGGCCGCCGTCTGCAAGGATCCTCTGGGTGTCGAGGGCCTTCGACGCATCGGCGCGATCTTCGCCGCCGACCGCCCCCTTGCGGACCTCGCGCCCGCACGTCGCAAGGAGCGCCGTGACGTGCTCGTGCGCCCGCTGGTCGACGCCATCTTCGCGTGGGTCCACGCCGAGTCGGCCACGCCCCGTCTGCGCGGCTACGCCGCCTCGGCGCTGGGCTACGCCAGAAACCAGGAGGGGCCCCTGCGGCGCTTCCTCGAAGACGGCCGGTTGAGGCTTGAAAACAACGGCTCCGAGCGGGCGCTGCGCGCGGTGGCCACGGCGAGAAAATCGTGGCTCTTCTTCGGCAGCGACGACCACGCCGAGGCCGCGGCCAACCTCTTCTCGCTGGTGGCCTCGTGCAAGCTGCACCGGATCGACCCCGAGCAGTACCTGGCCGAGGTGATCCGCGTGATGCCCTACTGGCCGCGCGAGCGGTACCTCGAGCTCGCGCCCCGCGACTGGATGGCCACCCGAGCGCGCCTCGACCCCGTTGAACTGGCCAGGGAGCTCGGCCCCATCACCGTGCCCCCGCCTCGCACGGCCGAAGAGAACGCGACGCCCGGCTGATTGCTGCGACTCCATCCGCTCGTCGACAGCGTGCCGATCGAAGAGAGGCCCGTCGAGAACGGGTCTTCATGCTGCGGTTACCGTCGCGACGCGCCGAACGCATCGCCCCTCGGCGCAGGAGCGTCGCTCCGCCAGAGCCCCAAGAAAGGCTCTGGTGGAGCGACCCACGACGATCAGGCTGCACGCCGCCACCGCCGTTCGAAGGAGGTCGCTGCCCACGCCTGAGCGAGACGATTCACGCGGCAACTATCTTGAAACCCACCGCAACGATGCTGCCGAGCGCGATTTCGTCGACGCCGTCAAGCAGAGTCCAGGCCGGGAGGACCGAATCAACGGTTGCGACATCCTCGCCCTGCCCGCGCGAAGGTCCGATGGGCAGTGGGGATTTGTGTGCCCCGAGTGCGGTCGAGTCGGCTGACTGCTTACGGGGTGCGCGTGGACAAAACTGCTTTGTAGAAAGCAGCTCCTCCGATCGCGAAGGCGACGAGCAGTAGGATCAGATTGGCCAGCGTTACGCGGAACATCCGCCCCGACGTTCGGACGGTCTTCGCCAACTCACGTTCGTGGTCCACATATCTTGCGCATAACCGGTCGATCACGTTATGTAACTCCGATTGAAGCGAAGTGAATTGCGTCTCAGTAGTGGCGCGAAGGCCTGCGACATCGCCTGCCGCTTGTCGACTGCCTGACTCCGAAAGCTGAACGGTATGAAAGAATCCGGTCTCGATCCTCGCGATCATATCGCGACGCAGAGACTCGATGAGTACGGTCATCTCCGTCTTCAATGTGTCTTGCCGAGCGTGGTGTTCAACGATGAGGGCACCCACCTTCGACGACAGAGCTAGGCGTGACGAGTCCAATTTCCCGTTGATGTCTCTTACTCCAGCGTCGACGGTCGCACGCACATCGTCAATTGTTGCCCGTGAAGCTTCTCCCTCGTCTTTCATTGTTGATTTAAGGTCACTATTCAGTGCTAGTGTTTTGTGCGCCACGTCGGCACGGAGGTCGACAATGCACTGCAATACGTCATTCGCACGCGCATCAAAGTGGCCGGACACCGAACTCGCAAATTCCGCAAAAGCCCGCGTCTGATCGCCGAACATGTAAGCGAGGCCCTCCGCGCGTCTTAGAACGGATGCTAGACGGTCCGCTTGCTCGCTGCTCACCCGCATCCAGCCCGATACTTCGTCACGGAGCGAGTTCAGCGCGGCGACCGTCGTTGCCTGCTCATCGCGGGTGGCGGCGAGCTCGCCGGCCAAGGAGTCGAGGCGCTCCCGAAGCTCCTGAACCCGGGCCTGCGTATCGGCGGCTGCCGCGGCCTGGCTGTTGCCGGTGGCGATGGCCTCGCCCAGCTGCTTGTTGAGTGCCTCGAGCGCCTTCTTCTCTGCGCGCAACTGCTCGCCAAGAGTTTCGGCGTGGCCTTCCAAATTGCCGACGAGCGAGTCGAGCGACTGCTTGAACGGATCCAGCTCCGGCCGAATGGCTCGCCTCGCTACCTCCGCAACGGCGTTGCCGAGCACCTCTGCAGTCTCTTGTCGGACTTCCGCCACTGGTTTCATGACCGCGCGTCTCCCTGAAATTTCCGCTCGAGCGCATCGAATCGCCGCAGCCAAGCCGAGGCATTATCGCGCCGCTTCATCAGCGCCCCCGCGCGCTCCGGTGGCTCCCGCTGCCCGCACTGATCGAGCTCGGATTTGATGCCCTGGGAGATCCGACGAAGCGGGACCGTTCCTGCCGCACCATCGAGACGGGGTGAGATCCGTAGAGTCCTGCCCGGCGTGAGGGTCCCCATTCCCCCAGAACTCCCGGTCGCGTAGGCAACCGCCTGCGGCGGCGTCTCAGTCAGC
>JAEYZO010000134.1 GCA_023428035.1 Pseudomonadota bacterium
GTCTTCGCCCTCGGCGCCCTCGGAGCGACGGCGGTGAACGTCGACGTCGCTCGCACCGACGCGGCCCTCTACGCCGCCGTGGGGCTGCGCGTCGCGGCCCTCTTCGCGCTGACGCCCCACCTCGGCCTGCGGGCCCGGGCCGACCTCCTCGGGGCCCTCACGCCCATCAGCCTTCAGCTCCGCGGTGGGGGTCGGGAGCTCCTGGTCTGGAGCGCCTCCCCCGTGGCCGTCGCCGCGGGGATCGACCTTCGCACGATCTTCGAGACCGAGCTTGACTACGTGTGGCGCTCGCTGCGGCGCCTCGGGGTGCGCGAGCGCGACGTCGACGACGTGACCCACGACGCCTTCATCGTCGTGTACCGCCCCCACGACCAGTACGACCCGAGCCGCCCGCTGCGCCCCTGGCTCTTCGGCATCGCGAGCCGCCCCGCGGCCAACTCTTGCCGACGCCCATGAGCTCGACCGCCGACGTGAGCGCCGAGACCGGCGCCGACGCGCCCGCGGTGGTCACCGTCACCTACGCGGCGATGAACACTCCGCCGACGCTCAGCGCCGCGGCCGAGCAGACCCTCTACGCGAGCGCTCTCACGCCCACCGTCGTGCCCATCATGGTCAACGACGCCGAAGACGGCCCCGCCGGGCTCACGCCCACGGTCACGTCGAGCGCGCCGGGGGACGTCACCGCCCGCGTCGTGCGCGATGGGAGCGGCTGGGCCCTCTCGCTCCTCCCGGGCAACGTCGCCGCGACCGCGACGGTCACCCTGTCCGTGACCGACCCGCAGGGCGCGAGCAGCACCTTCGCGGTGACCGTCCACGTCTCCACCGCGGGCGTGGTGACCACCAACGCCAACTCGGGCGCGGGCTCGCTCACCATCGACGGCGCCGGGACGGTGCAGCCCCTCTACGTCACCGCGCCGCTCACGGTCACGGGCCTCACCTTCACCGGCGGGCACTCGGGCTCCTACGGCGGCGCGATCCAGGTGCCGGGCGCGCCCCGCGGGGGACCGCTGCGACATCGGCGCCTTCGAGCGGCAGCCGGGGGACTGACCCGACGCGCAGCGGCTGCGGGTCCATCTCACCGACGGCCCGCGCCGTCTGCGTGGCGCGGGGTGTAGTGTCGTCGGGATGAAGCGCTGCCCCTTCTGCGCGGAGGAGATCCAGGAAGCCGCGATCAAGTGCCGGCACTGCGGCTCGATGCTCACGGGAGCCCAGCCGTCGCCGTCAGGCCCTGGCGACGCGCCGCGGGTGCTCTACGAGGGCGCTCCCTCGTGGAAGGCGTGGTACGGCCGCTACCTAGGGGCCGGCGCTCTCGCGGTGATCGGCGTCGTCGTGGGGGTGGGGCTGTCGCTGATGATGCCCGCGACGGCTCTGTACACCGCGATCGGCGGCGGTGTGCTGCTGGCGGGGGCGATCGCGGTCCTCGCCGCGGTGGAGCTGAAGCGCCGCGCGAAGGTCTACCGGGTCACCACGCGCACCCTCGACGTGGAGGAGGGGGTTCTCTCGCGGCGCATCGAGACGCTACAGCTCTGGCGCGTGCGCGACGTGACCTTCGAGCAGTCGGTCACCGAGCGGATGCTGGGCGTCGCGAGCGTGCGGGTGGTGGCCCAGGACGACACCTCGCCGAAGGTGACGCTGGCGGGCCTCAGGGACGGTCGGCGGGTCTTCGAGGAGCTCAAGGCCGCCGTCGAGCAGGCGAGGCAGTCGCGCAACGTCCTCGGCCTGGTGGAGTGAAGCGCCTCGGGTGAGCGCGGAGCGGTCGAACCCGGCCGCGTCGAGCTTCGCGATCACGAGCGTCCGAGGTCGAAGTGGTCGTGGCGGTCGACGATCACCGCGGCTTCGGGGCCCGCCACGCGACGCGCAGCCCGAGGTAGAGCGCGGTCAGGCCGACCCCCGCGAGCAGCGCGCCCCACAGCGGGATGAAGGACCCGAGCTCTCCCACGATGAGCGCGACGTCCGAGGGTTGCTCGCGGCCGCGGATGGTCGCGGTGGCGGAGAAGAGGTAGTCGATGCGCGCGAGGGTGTCGAAGCCCAGGAGCAGTCCGACGAACTGCACGAAGACCACGCGCTCGCGCTCGCTGCCCCACACGCCGAAGGCGGCCACCACCGCGGCGACGAGGGGCATGGAGATCCACCCCACGAGGGTGCGGACCCAGATCGCGAGCGACACGACGAGGGCGAGGGAGAGAGCGAGGAGCACCACGCGCGCTCGCTTCGGCCCGCGACCGAGCGCGAGCGTGGCGGCGCCGACGAAGGGGGGCGCGAGGAGGCCTCCCATGCACGCGAGGGCGTAGGGGAGGCCGCGCTCGGTGTTGACGTGCGCGAGCCCCGAGGCGTCGCGGAAGATGTCGAGGGACGAGAAGGAGCCCCCGACCATCAGCGCGGTGAGCCCGTGCCCCATCTCGTGCACCCAGGTCGCGAGGAGCGTGAAGGGGTAGAGGATCAGGTGGCCGAAGGGCACGAGGTGCTCGATGACCAGCGCGACGACGGCCGCGGTCACGAGCGCGCGTCGCGGGGTGGTGGGCGCCTCGGGGGCGGTGTCTCTCGTCGCGGCCATCACGGTGCTCCAGCGGCGGAGGGGTCGTCGCGGCGCGGCCGCAGGTGGAGCTGCACCATCCCGGCGCCGTAGTCGCGGTGCGAGACGATCTCCATGGGGTGCCGCCGGGTCGCGCCCGCGAAGAGGGCCTTTCCCGCGCCGAGCACCACCGGGACCACGGTGATGACGAGGGCGGCGACGCGACCCGCGTCGAGCGCCGCGCGGATCGTCGCTCCGCCGTCGACGTAGACGTCCCGACCGTCGGCGACGCGCAGCGCCTCGTCGAGGAGCGCGTCGATGTCGCCCGTCACCGCGCGCACCGTGGGCGCTACGGGGTCGAGGGGGCGGTGGGTCGCGACCAGCACCGGCGTGTCGCCGTAGAACCACGCGCCGCCCATGCGTGACACGACGTCGTAGGTGCCGCGGCCCATGAGCATGGAGCCGACGTCCCTCATGAAGGCCTCGAAGCCGAGCGCGCCCTCGGGGAGCACGGCGTCGGGGCTAGGGTTCGGAAGCCAGTCGAGCTCGTCGTGGGTACCCGCGATGAAGCCGTCGAGCGAAGCGGCGATGTACACGCGGACGCGCCCTGCCATGGACGCTGAGGGTACAGCACGGCGCCGCGAGAGCGCCTCGCGCACGTCTCTGTGTCGAGGGCGCTCTGGGGGCCGCTGCGACATCGGCGCCTTCGAGCGCCGGTCGGGACACTGTGCCGAGCCCGAGCCAGGCTTCCCACGGCCTCGCTGTGGGGGGTACGCCTCCCGTCGAGGTCGCGAACCCAACCCCGCGACCACGGCGGGAGGCGTAGAAGGGCGCGATGGCGAAGACGAAGACGCGCGCGGTGTTGAGCGCCCCCCCGACCCCTGCGGTGCGGGTGGTCTACGGCCTCGCGTTCGAGGTCGCGCGAAGGCCCGCCGGGATCGTCTCGCCCGCGACGGACGCGATCCAGAGGGTCGCCGCGTCGGCGAGGTCGCAGCAGCCCCAGGTCTGGGGGGTGTTCCCGGTGTTCGGGCGCGACGTGGTGGTGGCGGGCTTCCTCTCGGCGCGCGCGCCGCGCACGCTCGCGACGGCGTGGGCGGTGGAGCCGGGGGGCGCCCTCGCGACGACGCACTCGGTGGTCGCGTACGAGCTCACGCGCGGCGCGTCGGTGGGGCCCTTGCGCGACGACCGCGCCGACGCGGACTGCGTCGAAGACATCATGGCGGAGCTCTCGAAGTCCGCGGCGTGGGGGGCCCTCGGCGCCTCGCGCCTCGACGCCACGACGCTCCCCGGCGGAGGGGCGATCGAGGGCGGCTACTGGCCGACGTACTTCCTGCTCACGGACGACGGCCGCGGCGGCGACGTGGTCTACGGGATGTCGCACTGGCGCGCGGGCGACGCCTACGCGGGGGGCCGCGTGCAGACGTGGGCGCGCTCCGTCGGCGAGGACGAAGCCGTGCGCGTGGTGGGCGTGCGCGTGGCGCGGGTCGACGTCGAGGCGCCGCTCGCGGTCGCCCCGGCGAGGCAGGGCGGTGACGCGTTCGCGCGGGTCGACGCGATCCAGCGGGAGACGCGCGCGGTGCTCGACGGCGAGCGCCCCTTCGGGTGGTACCTCATCGCCGACGCGCCGCTCGCGGAGCGCGGGTAGGGCGCGGCGGGGACGGTGGTAGCGTCTCGGCGCGATGGCGCGCTGGGCGTGGTCTCTGAGCCTGTTCGCGGTCGCCGGGTGCGGCGCGACGGTCGCCGGACGGCTGCGTGAGCTGCGACGACGCGACGCGGGAGCACTGCCCGGGGCGAGACCCGTGCCCCGAAGGGTGGCCCGACGCCGCCCAGATGGAGGAGACCTTCTGCGCCCGCGCGTGGACCCGCGAGCCCTCGCAGTGCTTCGGCCCCTGGGTGAGGATGACCGACGGCACGCTGTGCTCGCTCCAGAGTCTGTTCACCGGTGCGCCGCGCTCGGTGCTCGCGTGCCGCCGGTGCCAGACCACCCTCATGAACGTCGAGCCGCAGCCGTAGGGGCCGCGGCGGTAGGCGCAGCAGGGTTCGACCGCGACGGGTTCAGGCGCAGAGGCAGACCACCGACGTGTCCTCGACGGAGTGGCAGCTCCCGGCCGGGCACGCGCTCGGGCCGAGGCAGGCGCAGGAGGGTCGCCCCGCGCAGGCCTCGGGCACGGTCACGCAGCGGGCCGGGGGCGGCGTGCAGCCC
>JAEYZO010000309.1 GCA_023428035.1 Pseudomonadota bacterium
GTGGTGGTGCTGTCGCCGGAAGAGCTCCCCGAGGGGGTGCGGGTGAGCTTGCGGGGCGTGCTGGGGCCGTAGGCGGGTTCAGTAGCCGCGGCGCATCACGGCGCTGTCGCCGTTCTCGAGCTCGCGCTGGGTCTGCGTGACGAGGCAGAGCGCGTTGCGCTCGTGCACGGCGATCACGGTCATCTCGCCGATCACCTCGAGCGGGAGCTCGTTGGCCACGCGCTGCCGGTCGACGTCCGGGGGTACGTCGACGCTGCCGTCGCCGTCGCGGTCGAGCTCCTGGAGCCGCGCGACGCGGCCCTGGGTGCTCGTGCTGCGGCGCCAGGGGTCGCCTCGGGAGGTGATGAAGAAGCGGTTGCCGAGGCGCACGCCGTCGCGGGAGCCGCGGTCGACGATCACCACGTACTGCCCGCCGACGATGCTCCGCGGCTGCGGCGTGGCCACGATGTGCGCGGCGATGTCCCGGTCGTTGGTGGCAGGCGGCACCGGGAGGAACTGCCGCTGGATCGCCGCCACGCGCTCGCCGCGCTCGATGGTGTCGATCGACTCGGTGAGCCGCCCCGTGGCGACCTTGCGGCGGCCGTCCCAGGCGTCGATGACCACGGTGCCGAGCACGCGCACGACGTGACCCGAGTCGCGGTCGCCGCCGTCGGTCTCCTGCCCCTCGGAGTAGACCGTGTAGCTCTCCCCGACGTTGGGCGCGCGGTTGGGGAACTCGATGTAGACTTGGTCGCCCTCGCTGAGGAACATGTTGTCCTCGGGGGCGCCGACGATGGAGCCCGACGCTCGGAGCTCCTCGGTCGTGGCCCAGGCCTCCTCGCGGAGAAAGATCGTCCCGCGCGGCACGCGGGGGCGGGCGATGAGCCGGTTGCCCGGCCGCACCCGGCCCGTGGTCGCGGGCGCCGCGCGCTCCCCCGGCAGGAGGAGCCGCACCTGATCCCCCGGGAAGATCCAGTGGGGGTTGGTGATCTGCGGGTTGCGGGCCCACAGCCGCGGCCAGTACCAGGGGTTCTCGAAGTAGTTGCCGGAGATGTCCCAGAGGGTGTCCCCGGTCTGCACCGTGTGGAACTCGGGGATGAGCCCGAGGGGCGCGCCGGAGGGCAGGGCGCGGTCGTTGAGGGTGACCGTCGCCCGCGGTCGACCCGCCACCGCCGCGTCGGTCGTCTCGTCGCTGACCGTCACCTGCGCCGACGCGAGCGTCGGAACGGCGAGCACGGCCACGGCCCAGGGGAGACCCCAGTTGCGCTTCATCGTCGTCATTGCCTCTCGTCCCTCAGCCGCCGCGCGGCGTCGGAGTCGGGGAACCCTTCGAGCAGCCGCCGCTCGTGGCGCTCGGCCGCGGCGACGTCGCCCCCTCGCCGGCGCGCCTGCGCCAGCTTGTAGAGCGCGTCGGGGACCTTGTTGCCCGCGGGGAAGCGCGCGATCAGCGCCTCCCACTCGCGCACGGCGCCCGCCGGGTCGCCCGCGCGCAGCAAGCACTCGCCCCGCCAGTACATCGCGTTGTCGGCGTGGGGGTGCTCGGGCCAGCGCGCGAGGAACTCCGCGAACGCGGCGTTCGCCTCGGCGCAGCGACCGCCGCGCACCATGGCGAGGGCGCCGTCGTAGGCCGTGCTCGCCGCGGGGTCGATCACCCCCGTGGAGTAGCCCTCGGCGATCGTGCGCCCGTTGCGGCTCGGGGCCGAGGGCAGCGACGAGGCGTCGGGGCGAGCCCCCGGCTGCGCGGGGGTCGTCGCGGGCCGCTGAGGGCTCGTGGCCGGAGCTCCAGGCTGCGTCGGCGAGGGCGGCACCGGGACCACCTGGAGGCGCTCGACCGGGTGCACCACGAAGGGCGTGCGCTCGGGGATGCGGTCGTTGCGGCCGATGCGTATCTCAGTGCGCTGACCGCCCTCCGAGGGCGTGGCCTCGGATGAGCGGGTGCTGGCGTCGACCCGGATCGGCTCCGGCGTCTCGCCCTCGGCGCCGAGGGTGATGGTCTCGCGCCGCTGCTCCAGCGCACGGCGCGCGGAGCGGGCGGTGTCCTCGGTGAGGTTCACCCGGTTCTGGAGCTGCTCGATGAGGGCCGCGTGGCGCTCCTGCTCGGAGCGGAGCCTACGGACCTCGGCCTCGAGGCTCCCCGAGCCCGCGGCCTGGCAGCCCGTGAGGACGAACAGTGTGGCGAGGGTCGCGCGCTTCATGGGCCTCGGGAAATCGTAGGCCGCCCGGCGTCGCGGCCGCAAAGAAACCGACGCGCAACTTCTCGCGGGGGCCCCCGATGAGGGCGCGCCATGAGCTCACCGCACGACCCCCGACCCACCCTCGACCTCCCCGTCGCCGACCGCGTCTCGCCCCGCTGGGAGACCCTCTGGATCGACGGCGACCCCACGGCGCTCGCGCCGCCGCTCGTCGCGGTGGTGGGCACGCGGGAGCCCGACCACGACGGGCTGCACATCGCCGAGCGCATCGCCGAGGGGGTGGCGCGCGCGGGGCGCACCGTGCTCTCGGGCGGCGCGCTGGGCATCGACGCCGCGGCCCACCGCGGCGCGCTGCAGGGGGAGGGTCGCACCGTGGTGGTGCTCCCCTCGGGGCTCGGCAACTGGTACCCGGTGCGGCACGGGCCGCTCTACCGCGCGGTGCTCGCGAAGGGAGGCGCGCTGGTGTCTCAGTTCCCCCCCGAGACGCCCCCGACGCGGTGGACCTTCCCTCGGAGGAACGAGCTCGTCGCGGCGCTCGCCGACGTGCTGGTGGTGGTGCAGGCGCCGGCGAACAGCGGCTCCCTCCACGCGGCGCGGCTCGCGATGCGCCTCGGTC
>JAEYZO010000404.1 GCA_023428035.1 Pseudomonadota bacterium
CCTCCCCGCGGCGCGCCCACCCTCGCGCCGCGGGAGCGAGAGGGACCATGTACGAGTGGAGCGACACCCACCTGGCCATCCGCGACGCCGTGCGGCGCTTCGTCGAGGCCGAGATCAAGCCCAACATCGAGGCCCTCGAGCACGGGGATACACCCCCCTACGAGATCCTCCGGCGCTTCCTCGACACCTTCGGGGTGCGCGACATGGCCCACGCGCAGTTCGACGCCCAGATCGCGAAGGAGAAGGCCCGCGCCGAGAGCGGCGACGACGCCGCCGAGCGCACCGAGCGCGCCCCCCGCGGGATGGACGTCGCCATGCGGCTCCTGCCCGTCATCGAGATCTCGAAGTACAGCCCCGGGATGATCACCGCGATGGGCGTGAGCATGGGGCTCACCGCCTCGGCGATCATGTCGCGGGGGACCATCCGTCAGAAGGAGCGCTGGGCCCGCGACCTCCTCGCCCTCGACAAGGTCGGCGCGTGGGCCATCACCGAGCCCGGCTCGGGCTCCGACGCCTTCGGGGCGATGGCCTCCACCGCGCGCCGTGACGGTGAGGGCGGCTACATCCTCAACGGGAGCAAGACCTTCATCACCAACGGGCCCTACGCCGACACCATCGTGTTCATCTGCAAGCTCGACGACGGCGAGACGCCCCCCGAGCGGCGCAAGGTCGTGAGCTTCGTGCTGGAGAAGGGCACGCCCGGGCTCACCCAGAGCAGGCCCCTGCGAAAGATGGGGATGCACAGCTCGCCTACGGGGGAGCTCTTCCTCGAAGACGTGAGGGTCGGTCGCGATCAGCTCATCGGCGAGACCGAAGACGCCCCCGCCCGCGCCGCCGCCAAGGACACCTTCGCCGCCGAGCGCACGGGCGTGGCGGCCATGGCCCTCGGGATCGTCGAGCAGTGCCTCCAGCTCTCGACGGCCTACGCCAAGACCCGGGTGCAATTCGGAAAGCCGATCGGGGAGTTCCAGCTCATCCAGCTCAAGCTGGCGAAGATGGAGGTCGCTCGGATGAACATCCAGAACCTGGTGTTCCGCCAGGTGGAGCTCGCGACGGCGGGCAAGAGCATGAGCCTCGCCGAGGCCTCGGCGTGCAAGCTCTACGCGGCGCAGGCGACCATGGAGGTCTGCCTCGAAGCGGTGCAGCTCTTCGGCGGCAACGGCTACATGGCGGAGTATCAGGTCGAGCAGCTCTGCCGCGACGCGAAGGTGCTGCAGATCTACGGCGGCACCGACGAGATCCAGGTGTCGCAGATCGCCCGCGCGCTCCTCGCGGGCTGAGCGCGGCTCACCGCGCCCGCAAGAACCTCCCCATCCAGTAGGCGAGCCTGAAGTCCACGCCCGGGAGCACCCTCCGCGCGAGGCCACCTCCGTTCGGGCGGTAGGGGTCGCTGCGCCAGTAGTAGTTGCTCGGCGGGCGGATCCGCATCGGGATCGGGATGGTCGCCACGAGCGAGTCCCCGCGACCCGGCATCGACGACAGCGGGATCACGGTCCCGTCGTCGCCGACGCACATCCCCGCGGTGACCTCGGCGTCGTCGCAGTTCGTCCGCGGGGTCTCCCAGAAGGGCGAGTCGGGGAACTCCCTCAAGGTGGTAGTGGCTCTGCCCAGCGCGCCCATCGGCGTCGAGGGGGCGTCGAGGTCACGCCACGCGGTTCCCCCGCCCGCGGCCTGGATCGCCACGAGGTCGAAGAAGCTCTGGCTCGTCTCCGCGGGCTGCCGGCTCATCCCCGGCGTGTCGTAGAGGGCCGTGAGGGTCGCGTCTCTCACGGCCCCGCGGGCGGAGTCGTCGCAGAGGTAGCGGTGGGCCATCCACGCTCCGGTGAAGGCCATGTTGTAGTTCGAGTAGTTGGTCATCTCGCCGACGTCGATGAAGCCGACGCGGTCGCGCGCGATGCCCGGGAGGTTCCGGCGGCGCACGAGGTCGTTGTGGAGCCAGTCGTTGAGCCCCGGGTCGTCGGTGATGCGCGCGAGCGCGGCCACGATGCCGAGGGCCATCACCGCGTGCTGGCCGTTGTCGTCGAAGCCCGGGATGTACACCCGGTCGAGGGCGTGCTCGCTGAGGTAGCCGTGGTAGGTCACGCGCCCGTCGGCGTCGTGGATCTCCAGGTCGTAGCCGCGGGAGTTCACGCGACGCAGGCTCTCTCCGATGGCGAGGGCGTCGGCGCGCAGCGTCGCGAGGCGAGACGCGTCGACGGTGGTGTCGCCGCGGGAGACCTCCCACGCCGCGGCCATGCCGAGCACCCAGCCGATGAGCATGTCGCGCGAGCACGAGTCCTCCCAGATGTAGTCCTGCGGCCCCGTGGCGGAGGCAGCGCGCCAGGTGCCGTTGGTCTTCTCGGGCGGTAAGGGGTTGCCCGTCGCGTCGAAGAGCGGAGTGGTGGTGTAGACCTCGCCGCCGGGGAGGTCGCGACGGATGTACCCGCGCGCGATGACCCCGGGCGTGCCTGGGAGGGTGACGGCGCGGTGCATCCCGTCGAGGGCGGCGTGGAGGTGGTCGCGGGCGCGAGAGACTTCATCGCAGGCCGCGCCTTCGTCTCTGAGCACGGCGTAGCGGTAGGCGTCGGCCATGGCGCCCGCGCCGGCGTAGGCGCCGGCGACCTTGTCCCAGCGGAAGTGCGCGGAGGGAGGCGCTCCCGCGGAAGCTTCGTAGTCCCACCCGTCGGTCTCGCGGAGGAAGCGGGTGAGGGAAGCGACCACCGCGTCGTCGTTGGCGATGGCCTCGGAGTTCACCCCGGTGTAGCGCGCGTGCACGGCGTGGAAGACCCGGTCGAAGCGACGGGCCTTCGCGTCGAGGGTGGCGTCGGCGGCGAGGATCCCACCGCGCGACGTCCCGGTTCCGCACTGAGGCACGGGGCGAGGGGTGAAGCTCGGGCACGCGGGGGGCGCGGTGCGCACGAAGACGTCTTCGACGGCAGGGACGTCATCGGTGACCGGCGTGTCGACCGTGGAGACATCGGGCGTGACGGGGAGGTCGGTGGTGGTGGCGTCGACGCTCGCGTCGGGCGTCGCGGGCGTCCCGCCGTCGCAGTGGAGTGAAAGGAGGCACAGAGCGAAGAGGGCGCGTCGCATGGAGGGTGCGGGGATGGGACACGACGCGAGCGATGAGGTCCAGCGGGGGCGGTCGATCGAGCGGGACTTCGGGTAAGGTCGGTGTCCGTGCGGGTCCGTGCGCTCGTCCTCCTCGCTCTCGTCGGCTGCGGCGCGCGCACGGGCCTCGACGAGCGCGACGCCGCGGCGGGCGCTGTCGACGTCGCGCCGTCGAACGACGCGGCCCGGCTGGTGTTCACGCTCTACGACGGTCGCGGTGGGATGCAGCTCTACGTCCTCGACGTCGACGGAGGAGAGGCTCGGCCCGTTCCGATCGCGGGGGGATGGGCGGTGCACGCGACCTTCACGCCCGATCGTCGGCACGTGGTCTACGTCGTGCCGGGCCGAGACGACGGAGACATGGCCTCGCTGGTCGTGATGGACCTACGAACGCGGGCCACGCGCACCCTCGCTCGGGCTCCGTCGATGAGCTCGATGGCGATCTCCCCGGACGGTCGCTCGGTGGTCTACACGGC
>JAEYZO010000407.1 GCA_023428035.1 Pseudomonadota bacterium
CGTCGGCGCTGAGCCTGACGCGAGGCCCTTCCTCGAGGTTCCGCCGAACGCGGTCGGTCCCGCGGAAGCCCGTCTCGTTGAGGATGGCCGCGCGCGCGTACGCGGCGAGCTGCTCCCATTGGAGGAACGCGGCGACCGCCCGCTCCTCGCCGCGGTCGCGCGTGACCTGCTCCGCGAAGTAGTGCCCGAGGAGCACCACGATGAAGTCGGGCAGCGAGGTGGTGACCGTGGTGAGGTTCCCGACGACGTGACGGCCCAGGCGCGCCCAGATCGGCTGGACGCCGAGCGGGTCGCGCGAGCCCTTCACCTCGGCGCGGGAGTCGAGCGCAGTGAGAAACGGTACGTGTTGCATGGGACCCCGAGAGACGCCCCGCACCGTACCCAACTGACGCCCGCAGTGGAATTTCGATCTTCGTCCGCTACGGAGCGGTGTACGGCGATCCGCTCCCCCGCGGTGCGGTCACGCCGCGCTTCCGCTCGCCCCTCATCTCCCGTACGGTCCCCCTCCCCCGATGGCTGGACGACGTCGCAAGGGCGCCCTCTCCCGCACGCAGGTGCTGGCCGGGTACATCGACTCCACGCTCCTTCCCGACCTGCGGGCGCGCGCCACCGAGCCTGAGCTCGCCCGCTCCCTCCGCGAGCGCTGGGACTATGAACGCGCCCGCCACACCACCGCGGCCTCCCTCGTCGACTGGACCGACCAGACCCTCACCCAGGTCGCCGTCGCGTGGGTCCTCTCGGCCGTGTTCGTGCGCACCCTCGAAGACCGCGCGCTCCTGCCCCGCCGTCGCCTCGCGGGCGGAGACGCCACTGAGAGCCAGCGGCTCTTCTCGGCCATGTTCCCCAACCTCGGCGCGCGCGACTACCTCACGGCCGTCTTCACCGAGGTCTGCCACGCACCCGTCGTCGCTGAGCTCCTCGGGCCCGCGCACAACCCCGCGTACAAACTCCCGCCCTCGCACGAGGCCATCACGGCCCTCTTCGACCTCTTGCGCGAGGTGGAGCCCGGCACCGACACGCTCACGCTCCGCTTCGACGACGCCGACACGCGCTTCCTCGGAGACCTCTATCAAGACCTCTCGGCCGAGGTACGCGAGCGATACGCCCTGCTCCAGACCCCCGACTTCGTCGAGCGCTTCATCCTCGACCGCACCCTCGACCCGGCCGTCGCGCGCTTCGGGCTTCAACACCTGCGCGTGATCGATCCGACCTGCGGGTCGGGGCACTTCCTGCTCGGGGCCTTCCATCGGCTGGTGGAGCACCACCGCAGAGAGAGCCCCGCGCGCGACACCCGCGACCTCGCCCTCGCCGCCCTCGACCACGTCTACGGAAGCGACATCAACCCCTACGCCGTCGCCATCGCGCGCTTCCGCCTCATGCTCGCGTGGATCGACCTGTGCGGCATCACGAGCCTCGCCGCCGCGCCGGAGCTTCCCGCGCTCACGAGGCACGTCGTCGTGGCCGACTCGCTCCTGTTGGGTGGAGAGACCACCCGAGACCTCTCCGAGCTCGCCCTCGACGCGGCGTCGCAGGCCGCGTGGGGGCCGCGCGTCTTCGACTTCCGCGATCCGCCCGCGGTGAACGGCGTCTTCAGCCAGCGCTACCACGCCGTCGTCGGGAACCCGCCGTACAAGGTTTGCCAGGACTCTGCTCTTCGAGACGCCTACCGCACGCGTTATCCCGATAGCGCGCAGCGGCAGTTCGCGCTCGCGGCGCCTTTCACCGAGCGCTTCTTCCAACTCGCAGCGGACGAGGGCTTCGTGGGCCTCATCAACGCAAACAGCTTCATGAAGCGAGATTTTGGAAAGGGGCTCGTTGAGAAGGTGCTGCCCCGCCTCGACCTCACCCACGTCATCGACACCTCGGGCGCGTACATCCCCGGTCATGTCACGCCTACTGTGATTCTCTTCGGGCAAAGGCAGAGCCCCGAGGAGAAGCCGGTGCGCGCTGTGCTCGGGCGACGAGGAGAGCCGTCGAAGCCGGACGATCCCGCGCAAGGCAAGGTCTGGTCGTCCATCGTCCAGCAGGTGGGAGAGGTAGGCTATGAGGACGAGTTCGTCACCGTGGCGGATGTTGCGAGAGAATCCTTTGCGAAGCACCCGTGGAGCCTCGGCGGAGGCGGCGCGGGGGAGCTGAAGGGGCTAATCGAGGAGCGATGCGCGAAAAAGCTCGGAGACCTCTCCACCGAGATCGGACGCAGCACACACACCGGGGAAGACGACGCGTTCTTCCTGCCCCGTCGGGCCGCCGAGCGACTAGGCTTCAGCGAGGATCAAGCGGTCCAACTTGTGAAGGGCGAGCAGCTCCGTGATTGGTCATTGACAGAGGACGAGTGGTGCCTATTCCCCTACGACCGAACGAGTGTGGAGCCCCTCGTTCCCTCTGGACGTGGCGCCCAGCACTTTTGGGTACTGAGAACGAACCTCCGCAAGAGAAAGGACTTTGGCGAGTTCATCGAGAATCGAGCTGTCGCAGGAAGAAGGCTCGGATGGTTCGAGCATTCGATGTTCTTCCCAGAGAGATTTAGACGACCGTTATCCGTTGCCTTTGCGTCGGTTGCCACACATAACCACTTCGTGTTCGATCGCGGCGGCAAAGTCTTTAAGCAGTCTGCTCCGATTATCAAGCTCCCCGCATCCGCGACGGAGGACGACCACCTCGCGCTGCTCGCGTGGCTCAACAGCAGCGTGGCGTGCTTCTGGATGAAGCAGGTCGCGCAATGCAAGACGAACCACTCTGAGGAACGTCCGGAGCGCGGGGAGG
>JAEYZO010000468.1 GCA_023428035.1 Pseudomonadota bacterium
CGCCGCGGGGCGCGGCGGGGGTCGATAACCTCCCCCCCCCCGGGGCGCGCGCCGCGGGTGCGCCACGAGCCCCACGTGCGCCAGCGGGGGGCTCTGCCGACCTCGAGGGTCTGCCGGGCGACCTCGCGGCCGTCGAGGCGCCACACCAGGGTCACCGCGGTGGGCGCGTCGGTGTTACGCACCTCGACCCAGTAGGTGAGGCTCGTCGCGCGGCCGAGGGAGGCCTGCGCGGCGACGGGCGCCCCCCGCTCGACGCGGTCGGTGAACTGCGCCCGCACCACGCCCACGTCGGCGCGCGCGGCCGAGGCGACCGAGAGGGCCGCGGCGACGAGCAGGAGGAACAGTCGGGCGCGCTGGATCATGGCGTGGCTCCTTGTTGGGGTGTCCACCCCCTGAGCACGCCTCGCGCCACGCGCGGAACCCCTGTGTCGCTGTTCGCTCTCGCGCTCGCGGGGCGTGGCTCTCCCGACACGCGCGCGGTGGTACCGTGGCCCGCGTGACGCGCACCCTCGCCTCGCTGGTCGACGTGATGGAGTCGATCGCCCCGACCCGCTGGGCCCAGCCCTGGGACAACGTCGGTCTGCTCATCGGCGACCCGGCGGCCCCGCTGCGTCGGGTGCTGGTCGCCAACGACGCCTCGCCCGCGGTGATCGACGAGTGCGCCTCGGGGGGCTTCGACGCCCTGGTCGCGTACCACCCGGTGATCTTCTCGGGCCTCAAGCGCGTCACCGCGGGGAGCGCCGCCTGGGCCCTCGTGCGCGCGGGGGTCGGGGTGTACTCCCCGCACACGGCCCTCGACGTGGCCGAGGGCGGCACCAGCGACGTGCTGGCCGACGTCGTGGGCATGACCGAGCGCGCGCCGCTGCGGGTGACCGCTCCGGCCGAGGGGAGGGGCCTCGGGCGCGTGGGCGCGGTGGGCCCGGCGCAGCGGTCGGCGCTGATCGAGGCGATCAAGCGCGGGCTCGGGGTCGAGCCCCTGCTGGTCGCGGGCCCCACCGAGGGAGAGGTCACCCGCGCCGCGGTGGGCCCGGGCGCCTGCGGAGACCTCGTCGACGACGTGCTACGGGCCGGGGCGGGGCTCTACCTCACGGGCGAGATGCGCCACCACGACGCGCTCAAGGCCGCGTCGGCGGGGCTCACGGTGGTGGCGGCGCTGCACTCGAACAGCGAGCGGGTGACCCTCGGGCGCCTCGCCGAGCGGCTGCGCGGGGCGATGCCCGACGTCGACGTCGCCCTGTCGAAGACCGACCGCGACCCCTTCGCCATCGTCTGATACACCTCTCGCGCATGGACGCGATCACCCTCCTCCCGGGCAGGGCCGCGCTGCTGGTGGTCGACGTGCAGGAGCGGCTGCTGCCCGCGATGCACGCCCCCGACGCGCGGCGCCTCCTCGCGTGCCTCGACGCCCTGGTCGAGTCGGCGCAGCGCTTCAAGCTCCCGGTCTACGTGACCGAGCAGTACCCCTCGGGGCTGGGGCCTACGGTGCCCGAGGTGAGGGCCATGCTCGAACGCCTCGAGCGCGCGCCGGTGGTGGCCGAGAAGACCGTGTTCTCCGCCGCGGCGGTGCCCGAGGTGGCGCGGGGCCTCGCCGACGACGGGGTCGCGTCGGTGATCGTCACCGGCGTCGAGGCGCACGTGTGCGTGTTCCAGACGGCGCGGGCGCTGGCGGCGCAGGGGCTCGACGTGCACGTGCCCTTCGACGCTGTGGCCTCGCGCGACCCCGAGGCGAAGTCCCGCGCGCTCGCGCTGCTCTCTCAGAAGGGCGTGGCGGTGACCACCACCGAGACGGCGGTGTTCGACCTCCTGGGCGACGCGAAGAACGTGCACTTCCGCCCGCTGTCGAAGCTGGTGCGCCCGATCGTGGGGTGAGCCCTTACGCCGCGTCGGCCTCGAGCTGGCGGAAGAGGTCGTCGAGCTCCCGGCGACCGCGGAGCTGGAGGGTGAGCTCGCTCGCGTCGCGCACCAGGGCGGCCTCCATCTCGGCGAGCTCCGACGCGGCGCGCTCCAGGCGCTGCTGGATGCCTCGGGCTTCGTCCTCGCTCGACTGCGAGAGCCGCTCGAGCTGCGCGCGCAGGGCGCCGAGCTGGAATTCGAGGTCCCTCACCTCGTCGTCGGCGAGGCGGCACTGCTCGCGCACCCGTCGGAGTTCCTCGACGGCGGGCATCGCGGCCTCCATCGCGACGAGGGCGGCGCGGTAGCGCCCGGCGAGCTCCGGCGAGGGGGTGACCTCAACGCCGGTCGCGACGAGCTCCCGGTGCAGGGCCTTGAAGGGCTCGGCCCTGCGCGCGGCCTGCAGCTCCATCACCTCTACCGCGCCGCTGCTCTCGACGAGCCTCTGGCGCGCTGACGAGAGGTCCTGGGCGAGGGCGTCCATCGCGTGGCCGAAGCGGGCCTGGGCCTCGCGGGCGCGCTGCGAGAGGGTCTCGACGCGGGTCTGGTCGGCGCGCCAGCGGGCGTGCACCTCGCTCATGGCGGTGACCGTCGCGCGGAGCCGCCCGAGCGAAGACGTCACCTCGCCGTGGGCGCCCCCGGGCCACGCGCGCATCACCATCGCGCTCAACAGCTCCGTGCGCCGCCCCCAGCGCTCGAGCGACAGCGACGAGAACATCCCGCCCACGGTGGTCGAGCGGTTGGGGTCGCGGGTGGTCGTGAGGGAGCGCGCCGGCGGCGGCGGCGCGATGAAGGGGCCGCGCCGTGGGAAGCGCGACGCGAGGGCCGCGAGGCCGCGCTCGACCGCGTGGGCGTCGACGGGGCGGCGCGCCGGGTCCTTCTCGAGGCACTGGAGGATCAGCGCGTCGAGCTCGGGCGGGAGCGCGGGGTTGATGCTCCGCGGCGACGGGGGCTTCTCGCGCAGGTGCTGGATCAGGTAGCTGGTGACGTCCTGCGCGGTGAAGGGCAGCCGGCCCGTGGCGCAGCGGAAGAGGATGCACCCCACGGCGTAGAGGTCCGCGGGGGTCGACGACTCGGTGCTGGTGATGCGCTCCGGGGCCATGTACTGCGGCGTGCCGAAGATCTCGCCGGTGCCCGTGAGGCGCGTGTCCATGAGGCAGCGGGCGATGCCGAAGTCGAGGATCTTCAGGAGCTCGCCGCCGCCCTCCTGCGGACACACGAAGAGGTTCTCGGGCTTCAGGTCGCGGTGCAGCACCTGGAAGTCGTGCGCGCGCGCGAGCCCCGCGGCGAGCTGGAGCATCAGGTCGACAGAGCGCTCGACCGAGAGCGGCCCGTTGGCGCCCTTCAAGATCGCCTCGAGGGTCGAGCCCTCAAGGAACTCCATCACCAGGAAGGGCGTGCCGTCGTCGGTGTCGCCTTCTTCGAGGATCTCGATGATGTTCCGGTGCGCGAGACGTCGGGTGTTGGTCGCCTCTCGCCTGAAGCGCTCCTTGAGCTTCGGGTCCGGCGAGAGCTCCCGTCGGAACATCTTCACCGCCACCTCGCGGTCCTGCGACGTGCCCCGCGCGCGGTAGACCGTGGCCATCCCGCCCGCGCCGATGACCCCCTCGACGCGGTACTTCCCCGCGATCACGGCGCCGATCCACGGGTCCGGCGCCACCACGAGCTGCGCCCGGTCCACGAAGCAGCTCGTGGCCGACGCCGGGTACCGGAGGTTGCACATCGGGCAGATCTTCATGCCGTGCTCACCACCGCCGGGCACTGTACCATCGCCGCCCCCGCGACAAGCACACCCGCGCGAGGGCGAACTCCCGCACCGATGCCCCCCTGGCGACACACCGTACTCCCCGACGAGGCCGGCACGGCCCTCGGTACGCTCCTCCGCAAGCACCACCCCGTCGCGTGGTCCGTCGCCAAGGGCTGGTGCGCCTCGGGGAAGGTCTCCGTCGACGGCTCTCCCTGCCTCGACCCGGGCCAGCGCCTGCGCCGCGGCGCCGACGTCACCCTCCGCCTCGACGCGCCGCGATCCCCCGCGCGCCCCGACGAGGTCTCCTTCGGCCCCGAGCGGCTCCTGCACGTCGACCCTCACCTCGTCGTGGTCGACAAGCCCCCGCACGTCAACGCCGTGCCCTACGAGCCCGGCGAGAAGGGCGCGCTCGTCGACCGCGTGGCGACGGCGCTCGCCCGCGCGAAGCTCGCCCCTCCCCGCGCGCCGCTCTTCGTGGTGCACCGCCTCGACCGAGAGACCACCGGCGCGATGGTCTTCGGCCGCACGTGGGTCGCCAAGCGCCACCTCGCGGCGCTCTTTCGACGTCACGACATCGAGCGCGAGTACCTCTGCCTCGCGCACGGGGTCATCACCGCGCCGCGCACCGTCGAGAGCGTGATCGTCGACGACCGCGGAGACGGCCTCCGCGGCGCGCCGCGGGGTCGCGCGCCGAAGGGAGAGGGCCAGCGCGCGGTGACGCACCTGCGCCCCGTGGCGTCGCTCCAGCGCGAGGCGCCGGTGACGCTGGTGGCCTGCACGCTGGAGACGGGCCGGCAGCACCAGATCCGCATCCACCTGTCGGAGATGGGTCACCCGGTGCTGGGAGACCGGGTGTACTCGCGCGGCTACGTCGGCCCGACGGTCGACGCGCCGCGGGTGATGCTCCACGCGCGCACGCTGGGCTTCACGCACCCGCAGCGGCCCGAAGAAGACGCGGTGCGCTTCGAGGCTCCGTTGCCCGAAGACTTCACGGAGCTCGCGCGGAGGTTGGGCTGGGAGGGTTGAACCCGCGGCGCGGTCACGCCGCGGGTCGGAGGGAGGGAACGATCAGCCGCCGTCGGGGCGAGCGCCGGCGTCTCCGCCCGACACGCCCGTCTGCACGCACTCGATGACCGACTCGGCGCCGTTGGGGATCGAGTCGCCGGTGGTGAACGAGATGCGCTGCGTGCACTGAGGCGCCGCGGGGTCGACGGAGGTGTCGTAGTAGAACCCGTGGGCGTCAGCGGGCGCGCCCATGCCGGGGCGCACCGCGACCTGGTCGACGACGCAGACCTGACGGCCGTTCTCGGGGTCGGAGCGGCGGCGGCCGTGCGTCGCGGTGCACCACTCGGCGGGGTTGATCGTCGAGGGGAGGTACTCCTTCACGGTGCAGCGCACCGAGATCGCCTCGGGGGTGCCGCAGAGCGAGCCCGTCGCGCAGCCGGGGACGGGCGTGCCCGTGCAGCAGGGCGGCGAGGGGCTCGACTCGAGAGCGCGCGGCAGGCAGCGGCCCGAGAGGCGCTGCTGGATGCGCTCGACGATCTGCCGCAGCGCGGGCGAGTAGTCGTTCGCGCAGATGGAGCTGATCGCGCCGTTGTTGTAGGTGGTCGCGAAGCGGCGGGCGACCTCGGCGAGGCGGCGCGAGGGCCACGCGAAGTACTGCTGCGTGGTGTCGCAGGCGGGCATCGCGGGGTTGTACGAGGTGCCCTCGCGGCGGCAGGCGGGCACGACGCGCGTGGAGCACGACGGGTCCATGTTGGCCTGGCGCATCGAGACGGGGCCCTCGTTGCTCATGGTGGTGAGCCCGTCGGAGCCGTTGGGGTTGGTGCCCAGGAGGGCGTCCCAGTCGACGTCGTTGGGGCCGCCGCCGGCGCGCAGGGGGATCTGCAGCGGCACGCCGGTGATCGTCGCGAAGATCACCTGGTCGGGGCGGTTGAGCTTGAGCGAGGTGAAGCCGCGGTTGGGGCGCGCGGGGTCGATGTATCGGTCGAGGTTCCAGGTCGGGTCCTGGGGCGAGCCCGGCTGGTACATATAGAAGCGGAGGTTGAGGTCCGCCGCGGCCCAGGCCGCGCTGGTGGAGTCGAAGACCGAGATCGCGTCGGTGCAGTCGACCCCGCCCTCGGCGTAGCGGCAGTCGCGCACCGAGCCGTCTTCCTCGTCGGAGACGATCACGATCGCGAGCACGGCGTTGTCGCGCACGAAGCCCGCGTTGGGGTCCATGTTCCCGGGCTGCGCGCGCGGGTTGTGCACCACCAGCGAGCGGTACACCGACTCGAGCTGCTGCTCGAGGCCGCAGCCGCCCACCGAGAGGAGGGCGTTGCACACGAAGTCCTCACGGAACACCGCCGGGTCCGTAGACATCGCGTCGAACTCGAGGAAGTTCGGGTACTGGTTCGGGTCCATCGTGCAGCGCGCCGGGCGGGCGCCGGGCTGCGCGGTGGTCCACGGCTGGTGGCCGCGCATCGACTGGCCGTTGCGGATCGGGTTCAGCAACCCGTCGTCGCCCACGTCGCTGTTCACGCACGAGGGCACCACGCTGCCGGGGGTGCCCAGGTCCGACGACACCACGCCCACGTGGAGGCTCTTCACCGGGGGGTAGTCCGGCGTGCCGTCCATGTTCGCGTCGGGCGGCGAGACGAGCTGCGAGATCAGCACGTCGAACTGCCGAGCCAGCGTGGTCTGGTTGTCACGCATCGAGTTCGAGTTGTCGATCTCGAACAGGATGTCGACGGAGTCGACGGCGTTGTTCACCACGTTCAGGCGAACGCCCGACTGGAGCTTGGTGTCAGGCGCGGCCACCGGGCGATCGAGGCACCCGTAGCCCACGGCCCCCAGCGCGCCGAGCGCGGCGAGGGAAGCGACGACACCGCGGAAACGCGTCCGCTCAGACATAGCGACCTTTGCTCCTTCAAGACGGTGGGTAGGCACCAGCGCGGGGGACGATACAGACTGCCGCCCTGCGCAGCAATCCCGTACTCACGCGCTGAGAACTTGTCGGTCCCTCACGCTTTCTGCACCGCGGGTGCCACGCGATCTCGCCGCGCTTGGCGCGCTCACCGCGGGCCCCGGACCATCAACCGCGGTCACGGGGGTGACAACCGGGTTGCCGCTCTCGCGACCCGCGGTGCTCCACGGAAGGTCGCGGCCGAGCGCGGGGGCGGGGTAGAGTGCGCGCGCCATGACGATGCTCGAGGGCGCGCGCGAGGGGGCGCGGGTGCGATGACGAAGGTGCTGCTGGTCGACGACGAGGAGAGCCTGCGGCTGGCGCTCAAGACCCACCTGAAGAAGCAGGGCTACTCGGTCACCGCGGCGGGGAGCGTCGACGAGGCCCTGAGCTTCATGGAGCGCGAGGCGGCGGACTACGTGGTCACCGACGTTCGGATGCCCGGGCGCACGGGGCTGGAGCTGCTCACGGAGCTACGCCGCCGTTGGCCCTCGGCGGGGGTGCTGGTGATGAGCGCGTACGGGTCGCACGAAGACGCCCTCGCGGCGATCAAAGCCGGCGCGCAGGACTACATCACCAAGCCCTTCGCCCCGGCGGACCTGGCCTTCACGCTCCGCAAGGCGCAGGAGCGCGACTCGCTCAAGCGCGAGAACCGGGAGCTCCGCGCGGCCATCGCGAGGGACCACCGCTTCGACACGCTGGTGGCGCGCAGCGAGGTGATGAAGCAGCTCTTCACCACCATCGCCCGGGTGGCGCCGTTCAAGACCACGGTGCTGGTCACGGGCGCGACGGGGGTGGGCAAGGAGCTGGTGGCGCGGTCGATCCACAACCGCTCGCCGCGGGTGAACAAGCCCTACGTGGCGGTGAACTGCGGGGCCTTCCCCGAGAACCTGATCGAGAGCGAGCTCTTCGGGCACAAGAAGGGCGCGTTCACCGACGCGAACGCCGACCGGCGCGGGCTCTTCGAGGAGGCCGACGGGGGCACGCTCTTCCTCGACGAGATCGCCGACCTGCCGCTGCCGCTGCAGGTGAAGCTCCTGCGGGTGCTGCAGGAGGGCACCGTGCGACGGCTCGGCGAGGCGCAGGACCGCAAGGTCGACGTGCGCATCGTGGCCGCGACCGCGAAGGACCTGCAGCAGGAGTTCAAGGCCGGGCGCTTCCGCGAGGACCTGTTCTTCAGGCTCAACGTGTTGACCCTGACGATCCCCTCGCTGCGGCAGCGCCGGGAGGACATCCCGCTGCTGGTGGACCACTTCGTCGCGCGCTTCAACGAGAAGCTCGGCACGCAGGTGCAGGGGGTCGACCCCTCGGCGATGCGACTGCTCACGGACTACCCCTGGCCGGGCAACGTGCGCGAGCTGGAGCACGCGATGGAGCGCGCGATGGTGCTCTGCGACGGGCTGGTGCTGCAGGTGGGCGACCTCGACCCGCGCATCCGGGAGCCGTCGGACCCCATCGCCGCGGAGCTCGACAAGGGCAACTACTCCATCAAGAAGACCACGCGGATCATCGAGGAGATCCTGATCCGCAGGGCGCTGGAGAAGACCAAGGGCAACCGCACCAAGGCGGCCGACCTCCTGGAGATCTCGCACCGGGCGCTGCTCTACAAGATCAAGGAGTTCGGCGTGAGCTGACGCACTTCAGGTCGTCGACCCGCCGCCGCTCGACGAGGGGGTGCTCGTCGACGCGGGCGGAGGCGGGGGCGCGGCGCTGGTGGACGTCGACTCCGTCGAGGGCGCGGTCGTCGACTCGCTCGAGGCCGAGGTCGAGGGCGCGGTCGACTTGTCGGACTTCTTGTTCGAGCCGCCGGAGTAGAGGTCGGAGTACCAGCCGCTGCCCTTCAGGATGAAGTTGGCGGAGTTGATGAGCCGACTCGCCGCGTCGGCGCCGCAGGAGGGGCAGGTCTTGATGGCGTCTTCGGTGATGCGCTGCACGCGCTCGAACTCGTGGCCGCAGGCGGCGCAGCGGTAGCTGTAGGTCGGCATTTGGCCGGGACGGGTAAACCCCTGCCCGCGGGGCGTCAACTGGAGAGGTTCAGCCGTTCTGGCGGCGGGCCTTGGCCTGGGCGAGCACGGCCTCGAGCTCGGCGGCCTCGGCGGCCTCTTCGTCGGCGGCGGCCTGCTGGGGCGTGGCGTCGACGCGGACGTTGGTGGGGGCGGGCGCGGCCTGCGCGGCGGGGGCGACGCCCATCTTGCGCTTGAGCTCCTCGAGGGCCATGTCGGCGCCGCGGGAGGTCTCGAGGTCGCGGAAGCGCTGCTGGAGCGCGTCGCCGGAGTACTGCTCGGCCACCTCGCTCTGCGCGTCGGCCTCGGACTCCATCGCGACGATCTTCTCCTCCATGCGCGAGAAGGTGTCGAAGGCGCTGTCGTTGTTGAGCCCCGCCATCGTCTCGTGGATGGCCTTCTGCGCCTCGGCGCGCTTCTTACGCGCGATGAGCACGTTCTTCTTGCGCTTGGCCTCTTCGATCTTGTTGTTGAGCACCCGCAGCGCGTTCTTGAGCTGGTCGACCGCGGCCTTCTGCTTGGTCCACTGGCGCTCGAACTCGGCGGAGAGGCTCTCGTGCTCCTTCTGCCGGAGCAGGGCCTCCTTCGCGAGCTCGTCGTCGCCCGCGCGCACGGCCATCATCGCCTTGCGCTCCCACTCCTCGGCGGTGGCGCGCTCGGTCTCGAACTGCTTGGCCAGGCGCTTCTCGTCGGCGATCGCCAGGGCCACCTGCTTCTTGGCCTCGGCGAGCTGCGCGTTCATCTCGAGGATGACCTGGTTGAGCATCTTCTCGGGGTCCTCGCTCCGAGAGATCAGGTCGTTGAGGTTGCTCTTGATGAGCGAGGCGAGTCTTCCGAAGATTCCCATGGCGGTCGCTGCTCCTGACGGTCAGTTGCTGCGGGGGAGGCGGAGGAGGGGGAGGTGCTGCGACATCGCCATCCCGATGTCGTCGACCACGGCCTGGAATTCGTTCTGGTCGAGGTTGTCGAGGGGCAGCGCCGCCGTGAGGTACACCCCGTCGGGGGCGATGCAGAACGCGGCGTGGAGCAGCCCCGTTCCGTTCAGCCGGAGGAGCTCCTCGAAGAGGGCCTCGCGGTCGGGCGCGCCGGGCTCGGGCACCTCGCCGACCTTGAGCCGGAAGACCACCACCGGGGGCTCGACCTTGATCGCGAGGTCGCGGTGCCCCTGCCCGTCGGTGACGACGTAGAGCCCGTCGCCATAGTCCTGAAAGGTGATCTCGGCGGCTTCGAGGAAGCGCTCGATGTCGTGGGTGGTCCGCATGGTGGGCGCCGAGGCTATCACGCCCCGAGCGCCCGTCAGCGGCGAGATCGAGGGGTCAGGAGTGGTCGCCTTCGGCGCGGCGGGTCCAGAGCAGGGCATCGATCCGGTGGTCGCCAGAGACGAGGTGCCGAGAGAGCACCCCCGTGCGCCGGTATCCCCCCTGGACGAACACCGCCGCCGCGAGGGGGTTGTCGGCCGGGCTCACCGCGAAGGCGCAGCCGATCTCGCGCGCGCGCAAGACCTCGTGCAGGCCCGCGAGCGCCGCCGCGAGGAGCCTCGCCTCGTCGGGCTTCGTGGGGTGAAGGGCGTACTGCACGAAGGCGTTGCCGAAGGGCTCCTGGAGCTCTCCGGTCACGACCTGGTCGGTGACCTTCGGCGCGCGCGCGGCCCGGGCCACGACGTGGACACGGTCGCCGATGCTGCCGAAGCGCTCCTCGAACCACGCCGCGGACTTGCGGGTGTGAGGCGCCACCGCGCCCGACGCGAGGGCCTTGTGGTCGTCGAGCACCTCGACCTTCACGCCCTTGGGGAGCGTGACCTCGGGCACGAGGCGCTTGGCCGCCGTGAGGACCTTCTCCGCCGCGTTGGTGTCGGCGGGCACCGTGGCCGGCGCGCCCTCTTCGGTCACCGTCGGGGGGTCGGTGATGACCCGCCCGAGGAGGTAGGCGTCGGAGCGCTTGTAGTAGCTCGGGATGGTGCCTTCGCGGGCGTAGCCCACGCGGGACCAGCCGAGGGACTCTTCCTTCTCGACGAGGGTGTAGATGCGCTCGATGCCCTCGCGGCGGGCGATGGCGTCGAGGTGCTGTTGCTTCGTGACGAAGTTGCCCGCGAGGTAGTCGACCAGCCGCGCGCTGCGCTGCCGCCGGTTCACCACCAGGGAGACGTGGATCCCCTCGCGTCGGACGTGCACCTCGTCGATCACCGGGCGCGTACCCGTTGTCACCTGGACCGTCATCCCCAGCCTGTGCTCCTGTAAAGGATTGAAAGCCGCGCGGAACGAAGTCCGCAGCGAGGGCCCTTAGTCAAAATGTGACCAGGGTGTCAACCCCTATCGGACAGGTTATGTCCTATCGGGAGTCGGGGCGGGGAGGCCTCGGGCGGCTGCGAACTCCGCGTGACGTCGGCGCACCAGGGCGAGGAGGGGCGTGAAGGGCACCTTCACCGGGCACCGCGCCGTGAGGGCTTCGAGGAGCTCGGGCGTGGCCGCGTCGGTGACCCTGAGGTCGACCCCGGCCTGCCGCGAGACCCCCGAGACGAAGGCCATGGGACCGTCGGGGCCGAGGGCCTCGAAGGCGTCGCGGTCGAGGGCCACGGCGTCGCAGAGGCCACACCCGATGCAGCGGGCCGCCCCCTGCTGCACGGCGGGGTCGCCGGGGAGGGCCGAGAGCATCCCGTCGGGGCGGTACTGCGACTCGAAGCGCGCGAGCTGGCTCCGGCGCGGAAAGAGGCTGCGGAGCACGGTCTTGAAGAACGACCACCCCAGGCGCACGAAGCTCTCGGGAGACATCATCGGCGGCGGACTATAGGGCCCGACCTCGACGCGCCGCGTCGCATTTTCGTCCGCTCACTCGCCGCGCAGCGAGGGCGGGGCCTCGAGGGGCGCGGTGCCCTCCCGCGCGCGGAGCCTCACCAGCGCCGACTTCGCCGCGTCGACGGTGACGTTGCAGGCCTCGGCGATCTCAGCCGCGACGACCTCGATCTCGTGGCCCTTCGCGCCCGCGGCCACCGCCACGCTCCGCGCGTGCAGGGACATGTGCCCGCGCTGGATCCCCTCGGTCGCGAGCGCCCGCAGCGCCGCGAGGTTCGAGGCCACCCCCACGCAGGCCGCGACCATCGCGAGCTCCTGCGCGGTGCGGGCCTTCATCACCTTGAGCGCGAGGCGCGCGCCGGGGTGCACGCGCAGGGTGCCCCCCACGATGCCCAGCGCGAGGGGGATCTCCATCGCGCCCACGAGGTCTCCGCCCTCGGCGCGCCACGTACACAGCGGGGCGTAGGTGCCGTTGCGCGCGGCGAAGGCGTGGGCTCCGGCCTCGACCGCGCGCCAGTCGTTGCCCGTGGCCATCACCACGGCGTCGACGCCGTTCATGATCCCCTTGTTGTGCGTGGCGGCGCGGTAGGGGTCGCGCTCGGCGAAGCGAGAGGCGAGCGCCACCCCGTCGCGCACCTGGTCTCCGCTCATGGCGTCGGTGGCGAGCACGCCCGCGGGCACGCGGCAGCGCACGCGCACGCAGCGACGGTCGGAGAGGTTCGACAGGATCCGCAGCCCCACGGTGCCCCCGGCGAGGTCGGCGATGGTGGGGGCGAGCTTCTCGGCGACGGTGTTCACGAGGTTGGCGCCCATCGCGTCGCGCACGTCGACGAGGAGGTGCACCACCATCAGCCCGTCTCCGAGGTCGCGCACCTCGACGTCGCGGGCGCCCCCGCCGCGGGCCACGAGCGCGCCCACGGCCTCGTCGGCCATCGCGAGGAGCACGGGCTTCTCGACGGTGATCCGCGCGGCGGCGCCCGCGGGGTCGGAGACGTCCCAGAGCTGCACCTGGGAGATCATCACGGGCTCGTCGTGCTCGGCGGTGAAGCCCCCGCCCTCGCGGATCATCCGGGCCGCGTTGCTCGCCGCGGCGACCACCGAGGGCTCCTCGACCACCATGGGCGCGAGCCAGTCGCGGTCGTTCATCCGCACGTTGAGCCCGAGGGAGAAGGGCAGGGCGTAGGTGCCCACCACGTTCTCGACGGTCTTGTCAGCGGTGGCCACGTCGAGACCGCCCGCCGAGAGCACCCGGGTGAGCTCGGCGTTGTCGAGGTCGGCGGCCTCGGCGAGGAGCCTGCGGCGCGACTCGACGCTCTCTTTGTAGAAGCCCGGGATCCGTGACGAACGAGTCATCGACTCTCACTCCAGCAC
>JAEYZO010000505.1 GCA_023428035.1 Pseudomonadota bacterium
CGAGCCCGAGCCCGAGCCCGAGCCCGTGCCCGTGGTCGAGCCCGTCGCGGCGCCCCGCCCGACGCGCAGCCTCTTCGACGAGCCGACGCCCGAGGCGTGGCCCGCGGTCGAGGCCTGGAGCGATCGCATGGAGCGCGACTGGTCGGCCTTCGTCGAGCGCCTCGGCGCCGCCGTGGAGGCGCGTCGCTGCGGTCACCTCGCGCAGTGCCTCAGCGCCCCCCCGGCCAACGCGCTCTACGACCCGGTGAGCGACGCTCGGCTGCGCCTCGGGCGGATCGACTGCGCCGACCTGCCGTACATCCTCCGCGGCTACTACGCCTTCAAGCGTCGGCTGCCCTTCGGCTTCGTGTCGGGCGTCCGAGCGAGCTACGGCCCCGACGCGCGCTACGCGCTCGGAGTGCGCCCGGTGCGGTGGAACTCCTGGCAGGACTTCCGCACGCCGCGGAGGGTGCTCTCGGCCATCGTCGAGCGGGTGCAGTCGGCGATGTACCGCACGCCCCCCGCGGTCGAGGACGGTGACTTCTACCCCGTGGCCGTGCGCCGCGGGGCGCTGCGCCCGGGGACGGTCTACTACGACCCCAACGGGCACGTGCTGCTGGTGGCGCGGGTGCGCGACGACGGCGCGGTCTACCTCATCGACGGTCACCCCGACGGGAGCGTCACGTGGCGCCGCTTCGGGCCGAGCTACGCGGTCGGCACGGCGCGCCTCGGCGGGGGCTTCAAGAACTTTCGCCCGCTGCGCTGGGACGGTCGCGCCCTCTCACGCGCTCGCGACGCGGCCATCGCCGACGTCGACGCGAGCTCTCAGTGGGACCGCTCCGCGTGGGTGGTCGACGGCCAGCCCTCGACCTACCACGCCTGGGTGCGCGCCTCGCTCGCGCTGCCCGCCGCTCACGTCGACCCCGAGCGAGACTTTCGCGAGTCGCTCCGCGCGGCCTGCCGCGACGTGACCGACCGCGTCGACGCCGTCGAGCTCGCGCGCGCCGCGGGCGTCGCGGCGCGACCCCACCCGGGGCACCTCCCCTGGAACATCTACGGCACCACGGGCGACTGGGAGACCTGGTCGTCGCCCGCGCGCGACGCGCGCCTCAAGGTGGTGTTCGCCGAGCTCCGCGAAGACATCACCGCCGCGCCCGAGGGGAGCCCCCTGCGGGCCGCCCTCCGCCGCGCGTGGGAGGAAGAGACCGCGCGACCCGAGTGCCGCTTCACCTACCGCGACTCCCGCGGAGCGCCCGTGGCGCTCACCCTCGACGACGTCCTCGACCGGCTCTTCGCGCTGAGCTTCGACCCCTACCACTGCCCCGAGCTCCGCTGGGGCGCGCCCGAGGGCTCGGCGGAGCGCGCGACCTGCCCTGACGACCCCACCAAGCGCGCGTGGTACCGGCTCGAGCGAAGGCTCCGCAACCGCGTCGAGCGGCAGTACGGCGTCGCGACCCCGATCACCTTCGGGCCCGAGGAGCCCCCCGAGGTCGACCCGCGAACGGCCTTCGCGACGGGCGCGCGGTGACCTCTGCGACTACGCTGGCGCGGCCATGAGAGCCTTGAACTCTGGCGCGGTGACCTTGACCTGCGCCCTGCTCACAGCAGGGGCCGCGAGCGCGCAACCCCGCGGCGAGGCCTGCGTGTCTGAGCGACCCACCGCGGAGTCGTGGCCCGTGACGCGCTCCTGGGACGCGCGCGCCGAGCGCGAGTACGGCGCGTGGGTGCGGACCATCGGCCTCGCCGTCGAGGCGGGTCGGTGCCGCACGCTCGCGGGCTGCCTCGACCGGCCCGACGTGAACCCCCTGCACGTCGCGCGGCGGCGCTGGCGCTTCCGCGCCGACTGCGGAGACGTGCCGTACATCCTCCGCGCGTACTTCTCGTGGCGGCGGGGTCTGCCCTTCGTGCACACCGCGGCGATGCGCGGCGAGCGGTACGGCCGGGGCGGCCCCCACGCCTTCACCAACCGCCCTCGCGGCACCCTGACCTGGGCCGACTACGCCACGCCGCGCCGGCTCATCGAGGGCCTCGGCTCGGTGGTGCGCTCGAGCTTCTTCAGGCTGCGCCCAGAGCTTGAAGACACCGACACCTACCCCGCGCGGGTCGACCGTCAGGGCGTGCGCCCCGGCACGGCCTTCTACGACCCCGACGGCCACGTGCTGGTCGTCTACGCGGTGGACCCCGACGGCGCCGTGCGGCTCATCGACGGGCACCCGGGGGGCAGCTTCACCGCGCGCCGCTTCAGCGAGCGGCTCACCCTGGGCTCCTCGGCGCAGGGCGGAGGGTTCAGGAACTTCCGCCCGATCTACCTCCGGGGCGGCGCGTGGGCGCGACCGCGCAACGCGGAGCTGCCCGACCATGACCACGGCGCGCAGCACGACCCCGAGCGCTGGGTCTCACAGGGGCGCCGCGTCGGGTACCACGCCTGGGTGCGCGACCGCCTCGCCGCGCGCCGATGAGGCGCGGCGCGCCCGTAGAGGCCCCCGCGCGAACGGTTCGCCGCGGGCCGAAGCCGCGCGGCGAACAAACCGTCGTCGGCGAGCACCCCCGCGAACTAACTGCGCCGCGCGAGACCTCGTCCGCGGCCGGAGGGGGGAGCTTGCCTCTGTTGGCGTTGCGGAAACCGCGGTGGCCTGGGCGCTGCAAGGGCGTTTGGTAGTGGACTCCTTGACCTCCACCGCCGGCCGTCGTCTGGCCAACCTGCGCACGCTGGTCGCGGCGGAGGGCGCGGCGCCGATCGACGAGACGCGCCGCCTCACGCCGGTGCCGAGCCACTCGTGGTTGCCGCAGCTCATCGACGAGCTGCCGCGGGTGTCGGTGCGGCCCGCCGAGGAGCGCGCGGCGGGCGCCGACCTCGTCACCGAGAGGGTGCTGGGCGAGGGGGGCATGGGCGTGGTGACCCTCTGCCATCAACGGTCGCTCACCCGCGACGTGGCGGTGAAGACGGTCCGCCCTGGAGACACCGTGCCCGCGGCGTCGCGCGCGCTGGTGGACGAGGCGCGGATCACGGGTTCGCTGGAGCACCCGGGGATCGTGCCGGTGTACTCGCTGGGGCTGGGGCCCGACGAGCTGCCGCTGATGGTGATGAAGCGGGTGTCGGGCACGGTGTGGCGCGAGCTCATCTACGACCATGAACACCCGGGGTGGAAGGACATCAAGGGTGACCGGCTGGTCTTTCACCTCGACGTGCTCCGGCGCGTGTGCGACGCGGTGCACTTCGCGCACAGCAAGGGCGTGGTGCACCGCGACCTGAAGACGGCCAACGTGATGATCGGCGCCTTCGGTGAGGTCTACGTGCTCGACTGGGGCATCGCGTGCGCGGTGGATACCTGCGACACCGCGGGCCGGCACATCGTGGGGACGCCGGCGTTCCTCGCGCCGGAGATGCTGGCGGTCGACGACGTGCCTATCACGACGCGCACCGACGTGTACCTCCTCGGGGGGATGCTCCACGAGGTGCTCACGAGCCGGCCTCGGCACCAGGGCGACGAGCTGATGAAGGTCTTGCACGAGGCGTGGCTCTCGGAGCCCTACGAGTACCCGCCGGAGGTCCCTCACGAGCTCGCGGAGCTGTGCAACCGCGCGATGCGCAGGGACCCGGCGGAGCGCGTGAGCGACGCCCGCGCCTTCGCCGACGCCATCGCCACCTACCTCGAGCACCGCGGCTCCGAGCGCCTGGTCGACGCGGCCCTGGAGCGCGTCAGGGCGCTGCGAGCGCTCAAGCCCGGCCTGGACCCCACCGCCGCGCGCCGGCTGTGGACCGAGGCGTCCTTCGGGCTCCGTCAGGCGGCCGCGGCGTGGCGCGAGCACCCCCGCGTCGCCGAGGGGCTGCGCGCGGGCACGGCG